>JAKVCF010000120.1 GCA_022447335.1 Planctomycetota bacterium
TTTTCTCCCTTAGCAGCGAACTTTAGGTTTGCACGCAGGGCACGATAGGCTTCAGCGGCCGGGGATTCTGGGTCATCTCGCAGTGCAAGAAAGTGTTTTGACTTACCGACCCGCGACTAGGCCGGGCCTTTGCGGAAATCTGGGATGACGCCGAGCTGAGGTAGGCCGGTGATGCCTTCGAGTTGTGCCGCAGTAAAGATGCGACGCGAGTTCGACTCGCGAAAGACTGAAAGGACAATACCGATGGTTAGGCCGATTAGAATGCCAATCAGGCCGTTTAGCCGGACATCGGGCAGCAGGCGTGCGCGAGGTGGTACCGCCCAATCGATTACATCGACTTGTTCGACCGCGGCGGCTTCAAGGATTTTTGCCTGCTGCAGTTGGGTGAGCAGTAGTGAGTAAATATCGGCGAACGCTGTCGTTCGGCGCTGGAATCGAGCAAGCTCGCGCTCTGAGCGGGGGAGCCCGCCGAGCTGATTCTCATAGCGCCTCAGAGATTCGGTGAGGCTCTGGTCTTTGCGCTTTAGTGATTCAGCCTGAGCCGAGAGGCTCTCTTGGATTTGTGCGCGAGTCTCCTTAATCTTCCGACGGACATCGATTAACGGCGGCCACTCATCAGTAAACTCCAAAGCAAGCGAGCGTTCTTCCACCAAGTAGCCACTTAGCAGGCTGGCCATGGCAGAAGTCGCCGGACCGAGAGCTCCCATTGAGGCGATCTGGTCAGCGCTCGCATCGGGCGCGAGAGCGGCATCCCTAAGTTGCAGCTGGGCTTCTATTTCAAGTCGGAGGCGCGCGCGCTCCAAATCGAGGCCTGACATCTTATTAACCAGCGCGATGCCAGTTTCTGTCAGCATGGTCGCGCCGCTTTTCTCCTGAAATCGAACCAGCTCATCTTCAGCATCTTCGAGCTCGACCTTTATGCGCTCTACCTCCGATTCGGTGAAGTTGACCGTGGCAGATGCGTTTTGGGTGAGCCGATCTCGGTTGTAAGCGATATAAGCTCGGGCCAGCGCATTGACTACACTTGCTGCACGATGCGGGTCTGTATCAGTGTAGGCAACTCGCAAAACGCCTGATCCGCGCTGGGTCTCTGAAATTCCAAGTCGAGAAATTAGGCTTTCGATAGTTGCGCGACGGGTTTTCCACTGCAGCCGAAATGTCCGGCCCTGCAACCCTTGAGAAGGTTCAAAGTAGAGAGTTTGGTTAAGAAATCGAATCGGTTTGCCTGGGGCTAGGTCAAAGGTCTTTGCCTTACGCCCGAAAAGGTTGCCAATAGCTAACTCGATTTGGTTATCGGTGACAAACTTGACCGTGATCTCTTGTAGTGCAGAGTGTTTTGGCTCGCCTTCAAGGTGGACAACTAAGCTCCCCTTTGGGCTTGGGGCGCCAAGCAAGCGGCGGCGTAGCGTCGAAGCCGGCCAATAGCTGTCCAAGTCGTCGACTACTGTCGTGAGGCCAAGGCCAAGGCCTGTAGCCCAGTCTGGGACATCGACCGCCGTGGGCGGTGCGGCGACTGCGTTGGCGAGTTTCCGAGAGCGGATAACTTCGATCTCGGCAGCCGCGGGGGGAGCTTGGCTGATAGAGGCTAGTTCACCGAGAATCCCGCTAGTCGCGGCGGACTCTTTGAGCAGCAGCCGTGCTTCTGCGCGGAATGTCGGCTCGATAGAGAAGGAGTAGGCGAAGACGCTCACCACGGCCAGCGCGGTGGTCATAACTACTAGTAATTTATGCCGGGAGATTATCGTTAGATACTCTCCGATCTGAACTGTCTCTGCCGAGGATCTCGAGTCGTTCATATTTCGGTCTAATCGGAAGATTAGTCGCGGCGGATGTTTTCAATTAGAACGATGTCGCGCGCCGTTCCCACAGGAAGTGAGATGAGTTGGAGTAGCGGAACAAGGTCACGTGCAGCTTGGCCGACTTCAGCCCAATCCCGCTGTGTCACAAAAATAAGGTCGCCATCTCGGACAGGGGTTGTAGAAAGCGGGTCGAGATTTTCGGTGTCGAAGAGCGTAAGGTTCTCTTCAGCGATTGGGCCGCGCACAAGAGCAATGTGATTCCGGTCCGCATCCGTCGTATAGCCGCCGGCCATTGCAAGCGCTTGGATGGCCGTGATTGGCCGGTTCATTACGAATGCGCCGGGCTTGCGGACCTCCCCGAAGACATAAAAACGATGCGCGTTTTGCTCGAGGAGCGAGATATCAACTCGCGGGTCTAGTAGGTACTCCGCAAGGCGCAGCTGAATTTCGTCGCGCACTTCGAAGATTGTGCGCCCAGCGGCAACGACCTCACCAATCACAGGGAGGGAAATTTTTCCTGAGGCGTCTACAGGCGTGCCCGGCGTATTCGCCCGGTAGATTGAGCTTCCTA
Organism: Planctomycetota bacterium; assembly: GCA_022447335.1. Classification (GTDB taxonomy): domain Bacteria; phylum Planctomycetota; class UBA1135; order UBA1135; family UBA1135. The sequence continues at coordinate 2,371 of JAKVCF010000120.1, forward strand.
GTTCGGGGTGTTTCCAAACATTTACGCGTACCACATCATTTGGCCCAAGTGGGTAGTCGAAAACTTGTGGCTCTCCCCAGGCGGGAGTCTCCGTTTCAAGCATCTCACTCTGAAGCACGACAGGCGGCTCACTACTACATGCGCTTAGTAGCCAAAGCCACGTGACCGCTCCTAGCAGCAGGCTAGGGGGCGGGATTCGTGCGCTAAGGGGTCGATGGCTCATAGGCCCTAGGATTCTAGGGCCGCCTCGGCGCGCTCGCCGACCGAGAGCCTTTGCGGCGCATCTCCCTCAAGGAAGAGGATGCCTGCTGCGCAATAGCTGAAGACCGGGTCAACTAGGACTCCATGCTTCAGTGAATCAGCGAGGTACGCGATCATTGCAAGGGTGAGGCACGCCTCAGCGCGGTGGAATTGTCGGGCGCGCACACCTGCGCGGATTGAAAAAAATCGTTTCGCAGTTACCCAGCACAGTGCGACGAAGGCGAGCGCTCCCACGATCCCGTAACGGAAGAACAGGAGCATGGGCGTGGTATGGACGTGGTGAACCGTGCCAAACTCGTTGATGTTGTTGGCATTAGAGCGGATCGGAACGAAAGCTGCCCCGTGGCCTGCCCCGAAGATGTATTCGAAAGGAGTCCATTTGTTGCGGATGTGGTTAACCACATCGTGTACCTCATTCAATCGCTGATTGATCGAAGCATCTTCTTCGCCAGCTAAGATGCTCGAGATTCGCATCGCTTGCATTTGGCGCTCAAGTACATGCTGCGGAAGCGCCATTGCTATCAAAGTCAATGCGATTAATGCGCTTCCAACATAGAGGCTTACAGCTCGCCATCCGCCCTTCAGGAAGTACGCCAACACGCCTAGTATGGCGACTTGCGCCATGGCCGAGCGGTATCCAGAGCTTATGGCAGCGTAAGAAACGAATAGTAGTGCAGCGCCGATGACCCAAGTGCTATGGCGGGCGGCACGAAAGGCAAAAGAAGTCCACACGCTGGCGATGAGGAAGCTAGATGGCTCCACGTGTCGATCGTTACCACTAGCGCCCGAAATCGTGCCGAGGAAGGCGGCTCGAAGGAGGCCAAGTGTGAGCAGGCCAATCGCTGGGCGGTCTTGGAAGACCGCGGGATGGCGGAGCCCTAGAACCAGTATCAAGAGAGGAAGTACGAGCGTAGAGAAATCACCGATGATGTAGATAGGTATCGGCGGGCGGTGCGTGAACGCTGGGAAAAAGGGGACTATGCAGAGTAGGCTCCAGAGAAAAGTCAGGCCCCAGCGGCGTCTCGATAGCTTTACTGTTGCGATCGTGAGTAAAAACGCCGCTGCGGTCAATGCGATAAACGCAGTATGGACCAATCGCTGCGTTGTCGTGACATAGAACTGCAGTGCAAAAACCGCGTGGTAACCTGCCAATCCAGCTGGCAGCAGCCATACGAGAGGGGAATGCCTGCTCGTATCTTGGTGGGTGGAAGTCAGCTGCCCAGCCATGTCGGAAAGAGAAGACCCTTGTGGGCAGCCAGTAAGCTGTCCCGCGCGGGTGATGATTGATTCTAGAGGCGGACTAAACGCGAGGGAAGGCTGCCGGTCGTGTCGGAGTTGCGAGCATGGCAGAGACCACACGCTCACGTTGTTCTCCAGTCAGGTTGGAGCCGCTTGGCAGGCACAGGCCAAGCTCGAAGAGATGATCGGCTACTTTGCCGCCGATGCAAGGGGATCCCTGGAAGGCTGGCTGTTGGTGCATGGGCTTCCAAACCGGGCGGGCCTCGATGTTGAGGCTTTCAAGGTGTTTGCGTACTTGTTCGCGGCTAGCGCCAAACTCTTTAGGATTGATGAGTACGCAGGTTAGCCAACGCGTTGACCGGAAGCCCTCGGGCTCTGGCATGAAATGAATACCAGGAGTGTCGCCGAAGAGTTTGGTGTATTCGTCGTAGTTCGCACGGCGGGCATCGACCCGTTGGTCTAAGACGTGCAGCTGCCCACGGCCCACTGCGGCGAGCAGGTTGCTCATGCGGTAGTTGTAGCCGATCTCTTTATGTTGATAGTGAGGCGCAGGCTCCCGGGCTTGTGTCGAGAGTTTGCGGGCTGCTTCGGTAACAGACGGGTCGTTTGATGTGAGCATGCCCCCGCCCGAGTTCGTAATAATTTTATTCCCATTGAAAGAGTAGATGGCGAAGCGGGCAGAGGCGCCAGGTTGTTCGCCGTGGTAGCGTGCCCCGAGCGCTTCGGCAGCGTCTTCGATCAGGGCTATTCCGTACTTTTCGCAAGCGTCGGCAATCGGCTGAGTATCCGCAGCCTGTCCATAGAGGTGGACCAGGATGAGAGCTTTTGGAAGGTTTCCGGTCGCAGCCCGACGCTCCATTTCCTCGCACACAAGAGCTGGATCCATATTCCAGGTGGCGTGGTCAGAGTCGACAAAAACAGGGGTCGCGCCGACATAATAAATCGGGTTGATCGTGGCGGAGAAGGTGAGGGTGGAGACCAGCACCTCGTCTCCTGGGCCAACGCCAGCCAAAATCAATGCGAGGTGGATTGCGGCAGTGCCAGATGAGAGCGCGGCTGCGTGGCACGCGCCCGTGACCTCACAAAATTCTTGTTCGAAGGCATCAACATGGGGGCCGAGAGGGGCAATCCAGTTGGAATCGAACGCGTCGAGCAAGAGCTCGCGTTCCTGATCGCCCATGTGCGGCGGTGACAGATAGATGCGTTCGTTCATTCTGGGAGCAGTCCATCGACCAGCGGCTCGAGTCTAGGCGTGAAGTGCGACAGCAGCGTCGCAAGCACAATCAGGAAGTCGAGCCGTAGGCTGTAGGCCTCGAGGTAGCGAAGGTTCATTTGAACTTTCGCCGGCCATAAAACCTCGTCATTGTAGCCTTGTGGGTCGCCTTGCTGATTGAGCAACTCTTCTTCGTTGCGAAGGACGACGCTGGCAAGGCCAGTGATCCCAGGGCGGAGGTGGAGGAGCTTTGCGTTGGATCCGCGCAGCTGGTCGGCATAGCCAGGTACATCTGGGCGTGGCCCGACGAAGCTCATCTGGCCGATTAGTACATTCCAGAGTTGGGGGAGCTCGTCGAGCTTGGTGTTGCGGAAAAAGGCTCCGAGTTTGGTAATGCGCACATCGTTACCAGCGGTAACCGTGGTGGCAATGTTTTCAACTTCGCGCATAGAGCGGATCTTGATCACACGGAAAAGGCGGCCGTGGCGGCCTACGCGTTGCTGCAAAAAGAAGCCATTGCGCCGCGTATCGATTGTTGCGAGCAGCCAGCAGGCGAGGATGAGCCAACTACAAATAGTCAGCCCGACCAGGGCTCCGAGTAGATCCAAAAGTCGTTTTAGTAAGCGCTGCGAGGGGCTCATGCGGCAGGGATGGATTCTGCCCAGTTCAAGAGATCGGCGTGCTCTTCGCTGATATGGGCTGCCAGCTCTGGCTCGAGCTTCATTTCCCAGTCGCCCATGTTGCTGGCACGTACGGATGCAGTGGCTTGCTCCAACTCTTCGGTCGACCAATCTTCTCCCAGGAAGGCCCCGATTCGCGTGAGCTCCTGTACAGGTTGAGTAGTGAAGGCTTCGTAGCGCAAAGACAGGTGGCGTGATTCTGGAAGCTCGGCGAGCGCATTGCGAGTCGATGAGACGCAAGTAGCCCATTGCTTAGAAATGACTGCGCCGAGCGACATCTGCTTGAGATCTTCGGACATGCCGGGGTAGCGAGGCCCCCAGCTCCCCAGCCGATTTTCAGTGCTGTGCAGGCGGTGCAGTCGCGTGGCTAGGTAACGGAAGCCGTAGTAGGGCATGTCGCGAAGAGGTACGTAACGTGCCTTTTTCAAGATGTAGTCGAGGTCGAGCGAAGCCGTCCAACGCTTTGTGGCTGAAGCTGTCACATCTCGCCCATCACGAGCGATATGAAGAAAGCGTGCTCGGCCTTGGAGTGCGCGGTCTACATAGGGAACCCGAAGCGTATTAGCACAGGTTTTTTCGACAATATGGGCCGCATGAGAACGTTTCCATTGCGCATGAAATCGCTTGGCAAGGAACCGCTGATAGCGCTCACTCGCGCGTTCAACAGGTAGTGCATCATTTGGCCAGTCGCGACTGCCATGACGCCAGATGTAATTGATTTCGTCGCAAGGCCATGTTGTGTAGCCCGGCAGTGAGGCCAGAACATCCCGAAGCATATTTGTGCCAGAGCGCCCGGCTCCAAGGATGACCAAGGGCTGCCACGGAGGAGTGCTGGGGGACATGTCAGGAAGTTGGCGCGGCCGGCGGGTCGGGGGCTTGGTTGCGTGAGCTTGCAGTGACTCGCCAAAGGATAGTGATGAGTAGCACTGCGGAGAGCACTTCTGTTGCGGAGTAGGCGAGGCCAAAGCCGGCGGCGCCTTGGCGAGGGATGAGTACGACAAGCCCTGCCATCCGTACCAAAATGCGTGCTGCGCCAACGAGGATCAGTAGGCGTACATGGCGCAGCCCGAGGAGAGCTTGCGCGAGCCCCATGCTTGCGACCATTGCAGGCAAGCCGAGGGATTGCCATTTCAGAATGGCGCTGGTGAGCTCGACATCTGCCTCGGTAAAAGAGCCGCGGAAGTAGAGCAGGCGCACAAGTGGCTCAGGAAATAAGAAGCAGCCCACGGATACGACCGAAGCCGCGCCGACGGTAAGCGCAAACCACTTACTCAAGTGTCGGAATCCCTCGCGAGGGCGGCCGTCTGCGGCAAAGCGCACAAA
>JAKVCF010000121.1 GCA_022447335.1 Planctomycetota bacterium
CACAGAATCGCAAGTTTCCCGGGCACGGAAGAGATCGTGTGTAGCCATGAGTACGGCAACACCATCGGCAGCTAACTCGCGGACGCGCTCGGCGAGGTCATGGCTAGCACTCGGATCCAGACCCGAAGAAGGCTCATCAAGCACAACTGCACGAGCCTCTTTCGCAAGCGCAATGGCAAGCCCTACTTTTTGCCTCATACCCTTGGAATAAGTCGAAATACGTCGGTCATGAGCCGTGCCCTGCAAACCCACACGATCGAGGCACTGGACGGAGCTCGATCGATCCAACCTCTTCCCTGCAAGCTTGCTAAACAACTGAAGATTTTCGACCCCGCTCAGGTGCGGATAAAGAGCGACTGCTTCCGACACATACGCGAGGATGCGCCGAGCCTCCTCGGGGTTGGCCACAACATCAACCCCACCCACGCGAATCTTCCCCGCATGTGGCCGCAAAAGTCCCGTGATTAAATTAATCGTTGTGGACTTGCCCGCCCCGTTCGGGCCGAGCAATCCAAAAACCTTTCCTTCTGGAACGACGAGATCCAGGCCGTCTAAGGCCCGATGACTCCCGTAGTTCATCACAACGTGTTCGAGTTCGATCATGTCAACTTCTCTCTCACCAAGGAGCGAGGGGCACGCTAGCGTGTAACACAAACTATGCCAAGGCGTGCAGAACAAAAAAAGCTATTCAAACTTCTCCCGAGGTCTGCACACTCATAACAACCGAGTCGCTATGTTTCCATTGATGCGCGCCCCGCTCCACACCGTCGTCGCCCTTCTTTTCATTGGCCTAGCGGCCTGCCAGATCAATCCATCCGAAGACACGCCCCTCCTCTTCGATGGCTATGGTGGCTATCACCGCACAGTCAGCCATGCGAACACTGAAACCCAACTCTGGGTCGACCAAGGACTACAACTCCTTTACGGCTTCAATCACGACGAAGGTGTGCGCTCTTTCCAGCACGCCACCCACTTGAGTCCTGAATGTCCGATGGCGTGGTGGGGCATTGCCTACGGATACGGCGTGGATGTCAATGACCAAGAGGTCACTGCTGAGGAAGCCCAAGCTGGCGCAAACGCAGCACAACGCGCGCTCTCTCTCATCGGTCAAGCCACACCTGTGGAGCAGGCCCTGATTCGCGCCGCCGCAACGCGCGCAGTCTTCCCCATGCCCGAGGATCGCCGACCGCTCGACGAAGCCTATGCCGCTAGCATGCGCGAGGCTTGGCAAGCCTTTCCAGAAGATGCGGATATTGGCACGCTCTATGCCGAAGCCCTCATGAACTTGCAGCCTTGGGCTTATTGGTCTGCCAGCGGCCAGCCCCTCGGCGATGCCCTCGAAATCGTGAGCACCTTGGAGCGCGTACTCGCCCTCGATCCGAATCATCCCGGCGCCAATCACTTTTATATCCACGCCGTCGAAGCGTCGAGTGACCCCGACCGCGCGGCCCTAGCAGCAGATCGCCTCCGCACCCTCGTCCCAGGCAGTGGCCATCTCGTCCACATGCCTTCGCACATCTATATCAATATTGGCCGCTATAACGACGCCGCAGAAGCCAATGAAGCGGCAATCAAAGCTGACGAAGCCTACTTTTCCCAAGTAAGCGAACAGGGCTTCTACAAAATCTACTTTATCCACAATATTCACTTCCTTGGCTTTGCCAACATGATGCGTGGCAAGTCTGAAGCCGCGATCGAAGTCTTCCAAGCAATGGAAGATCAGGTTCCTCCCGCCTTCTTGCAAAACTTCACACAGTTTGCTGACGGCTTGATGACAGCTCGCCTGCATGCGCTCATTCGCTTTGGCCTTTGGCAAGAGATCTTGGATGTCGATCCCTATCCCGAATACCGCAAACTCAGCCGCGCAATGCGAGCTTATGCACGAACCATCGCGCTCGCCAACCTCCAGCGTACGGAAGAGGCCCGAGAAGAGCTGAAGCGCTTTAAATCCCTTCAGTCGGAAGTTCCGGAAGACTGGTCTGTCGGCCAAAACGCCGCACCCACAGTGCTCTCCATTTCGCACATGATGGCGGAGGGAGAGCTCCTCTGGCGTGAAGGTAACGCCGATGCGGCTATTGCAAAACTAAGACAAGCCGTGGCAGCAGAAGATCAGCTGATTTACGACGAGCCTCCCGGCTGGATGCTCCCCGTCCGACACGCCCTCGGAGCGATTTTGTTGGCAGCAGGAAGACCCCAACAAGCAGAAAAGGTCTACCGCGACGATCTCGTGGATTGGCGAGAAAATGCGTGGTCACTGCTCGGCCTTGAACAAGCTTTGCGCGAGCAAGGGCGCACCGTCGAAGCGGACGCCCTTCTTCCGCGCGTCGAAGCGGCGTGGGCTCAAGCCGATATCGCCCCCCCCGCCTCATGCTATTGCGGCGTGACGGAATAAAAAAAGCTCTTGCCGCAGTGGCAGTCGACCTTGTCAGCCAATCTCTCTGGGCTCGCCAAAGTGTCTCGACTGGACGCCCAGCACAAGGGTGTCTAGCACTGCCTGTGCCCGCGCAGCAAACTCGCGGACACGGATCCTTAAGCCAGTTGCGCCTCCCACATCTTCGGCGCAATAGCCCACAACATCGAGTTCGGCTTCACGTGCCAGATAGACCGCGCGCAAGCAATGGAACTCCTGAGTGACCGCTACAAAGCCGTCCAGCTGGAAGATCTCCTTGGCACGAATTACCGAATCGAAGGTGCGCATCCCACCAGAATCGCACTCGATGTGCTTTTCCGGCACACCCAATGCCACAAGATCTTTCATCATGTGCGCCGGCTCGTCATATCCTCCACTGGCCAAAATACGGGTCACGACACCTGTCTCGTAAAGATCGAGGACCGCCTGAATCCGCCTGATGTAGAAGCGGTTTACATTGCCACTGGGAGCGTACTTAGCTGTACCCAGCACAAGTGCGACTCGGCGCGGCGGAACTTGATCGAGAGCACGGTAGACATAGTGTGAAGCCACCGAATCCCCGTAGGCAGCGGCCACTATAAGTGGCACGACGGTGACCAAGAGAAGCAAGGTGAGCAGCTTCCATCGGCGATGCAAGAATGCAAGCACCCTCTTCTGACGACGAGTTGGGACGAGATCCAAGGAATTATTCGAACGCACTCACTAACCACCACAACGCGAACCTTTGCACCTTGCATCCTATGCCTGGAAGATGACTAGATTCCAGCGTCATCAAGTCTTCTCTCGAGACTTAAATCTGACCACTGCTTATGGGCGGATGATAGAGAATCTGGATGACATGACCATCAGGATCTGGAAAGTAAAAGGAGCGAGCGCCGTCTCGGTGAGTCTTGGCTGGGGCAAAGGGCTCATGGCCAAGAGCGCGAATATGTGATTCCCATTGATCAACCGCATTCATGGTCGGTACGAGGAAGCCGATGTGATCAAGGTTGACCTTCTTGGCAACCGTTCCCTTGTGGATAGCGAGGTTATCTGCCCCTCCGGTGAGGTAAGCATTGTCCAAATCAGGCTGCCACTCCAGCTCCATCCCGAACACCCCACAATAAAACGCCACGCTGCGCCCCACGTCCTCGACATACAGCGCCACATGACGCAAACCCTCAATCGGCGGAAACTTCCCACTCATGCCAACAGCCTAACGACGCCTGGACCCCCTTGCCCTCAGCGTCATATTTAAGACCCTACTGCCGCTGGAACTCGGGAGACCCAAGTAAAAGCGCGACCAATGTCGGAGCAATTTCTTGGGCGCGAGGACCGCGTCGCTGGGTACGTCGACTCTCGAGATAATCGGTGAGAGTCTGCTTGAGAGCCCGCGTGGTCTGGCTGCCAATGCCGGCAGGCACGATGCGATCTGCAAGGACTGCAGGCCAGGCTTCGGCCTCATGCCCAACAAGCCAATCGGCAAACTGAGACCGGCCGCCCGGTAAGTAAATGCCACGCATCCGACCACCGACCAATTGTTCGGCGAAGCTCCAGCGGTAGGCCATGGCTCCAGGATCAAGCCAATCTTCGGCAGAGTCGGACCAACCGGTGGGAACGCCGCATTGGTAAAGAGGCATGCCCATTTCAGTGAGTGAACGTAGCACGTGACGCGGCGCATGCACTTCGGCACCGACAGCGCGTAGCGCACTAACTACGAACTCCCACGGCGTCTTGACCTTACCCTGATAAAGTTCGCGATCATAAAAAGACGGGTTCAACACAATGGCGCGCACGACTTGGGTGAGATCGCCATCGTGTTCTTTCCAGGCCTGCTTAGCGGCATCAACCAGCACTTCCGGCTCGTGATCAGCAGCCAAGCGGCGCACTAGCTTGCGTGAAACGTAATCAGCAGTGCTCGGATGCTCTGCCAAGCGCCTCAAAATCTCTTCGCCCTGCTTCATAGAGGCCTCCCCCGCCATTGGCAGAGGCTCACCAAAGAGATCTTTCTCTCCCAGCTGATGACGACGTCCGTCAAAAAGAAAGCTATAAGCCTCGTCAGGATCATCTGAACGTCGGTGAAAGGTCCACCCAGTCATCGCCTCGGAAACTGTGACCACATCCTCCTGCTCGTAAACATTGTCGACACCTAAAGTGTGAAGCTCTAAGAGTTCGCGCGCATAGTTTTCATTGGGGCCACTACCTGCCTGCCGACGAAGAGTCTCTTCAATTCGCTCAGGCGAAGCTCCCCGTCGCTCCGCCCGCCTTCTGAAGCGCTCAAGCTCCTCCGTCGAATATCGGCGACGACTTTGCGCCTGGTCCAAGTAGTTAAGCATCGCAGGGTGCCGAGCGGTTGCGACCAGCATCTCTTCAAAGCTCCCCCACATATGCCCACGCAGCACATGCCGCTCCCACTCGGGCATCCAGAATGCGGCTTCGCGCCCGCCCTTACGAGAGTCGATGCTGAAGTGATTACGCCAAAAGTCAGCAATCACCTCTTCTCCTTGAAGATCGCTTTCGATGGCACGCGCCAGGGTTGCGCCGAGGAACTCAGATTGAAGCTGGTTGGTCAGCTTTTGGTACTCATCCCTTGCAATCTCGCGCCGTGCACGCACCTGCTCCCGCTCGAGCTCAGTCAGCTGGGCCATGTCAACAGATTCACCTAACGCGTAGAAGAGGTCCAACTCACCCGCTTCGTGCGCCATCCGCTGCACCCAAGCAAATGCCTCGCCGGGCGACATATTGATGCCACCCAACTCCGAGATACGAAGTTCAAGGCGCGGATTCTTCGTACGCCCTGGCTTGAGCTGGCGATCTACCCAGTTAACAATGCCTATACGCTCAACCGTGGCAAGCTCAACCGGCGTCGGATGATAAGCCAGCCGCGAAAGCAAATGTATGGCGCGCTCGCGTGGATTCAGCGTCAAATCGGCGGATCTCTGTTGTGGATCGTGCCCGCCCATGACCTCACCCTGCACCGGGGCGAGCGTCAGTAGCAAGATAGAAAAGGTCGGCATGCTCAACTCCCTAACCCTACCTTAAGAGGCTGGTTCCGAGCGGAGACAAACTCAAGACCTCTCACGTTTCACCATCCTCGGCCAGCCCTTCTTCACCCTCGTTCTGCGCCATCACATAGGCTGTCTGCCCACCAATCAGAAGGCACATAGAAACCAACCAAAGGAAGAACATCAACAAGAAGAAGCTCGCCAGACTCCCGTAAATCCTGTCAAAGTTTCCAAGGCTTCGCAGCCACTGACGGAAACCAGTGCCCAGCGCTAGCCAACCAAGCACAGTCGGCACCGCACCGTAAAAAAGATAGCGATACGGCAGGCGACGCGAAGGTAAATAACGGTAGGCCATCACTACGCCAATCAGTAAAAAAATGATGGCGATCGGCCAACGGAAAAAAGGCCAAGTCGCCGCCGCCCCATCCTCAAGTCCGATCAATCCCACAAAAAACTTAGCGAGCTGCTGCCCACCAAGCAGCAGAAGCTGCGCTAGGCCCACGAATAAGATCGCAAACAGAGTGATCAGCAAATCGACAACCTTAAGCTTGGCGAAGTTGCGATGTCGCTCCGGACGAAAGACGCGGTCCAAACCTTTGCGGGCCCCTTCGATTCCACGTGAAGCCGCCCATAGCGCCGCAAAGGCCCACAGCAACAAACTCCCTGATGGACGCCGAAGCGCGAACTCTTCCACATAACGCTCAATGAGCACACCAAGCTCCTTGGAAACACCGTGAAAGCTCCTCCCCACTGCTTTCGCCATGTCCCCACTAAGTGGCAAAAGATCTAGGACCCAGACCATCAGAATGAGGGTCGGGAACAACGCCAGCATGAAGTAGTACGTCATCTGCGCTGCAATGCCGCCTAAATCTTCCTCGCGCATCGCGTGAAAGAAGCGACTAATAAAGTTGCGAATCGACTGCGTCAGCCAACGCGTCAGCGGGAGCGGGCCCATACGCCAAAATCATAAGGCCGCGGACAGCCGCCTGTACTTCACAGACTAGATCAGGGCTACCTGATCCAAAGAAAAAGAGGCCCGAGCCGAAGCCCGAGCCTCTGGAAGACGGAAAATCCGTCTAGAGAATCGTAGTCGTTTCGACGTTCGAGACTTTTCCGTTGGCATCAATCACCTGCAACCATACCGTGCGACCCGCAAGACGACTTGGCAAGAAGCGGTTGATGTTGCTAGTCCCTGCAGCATTCGCAGTGCGCTGCAGAATCAACTTGGCATTATCAATGTCCAGATCACCCAGTCCAGGGACCGTCGAACTCCCTGGCCCTGAACCATTGCAAAGACCGATGATCGTGAACGGATCCGTCCCTTCAACGGTTGCGCTGGCAGTAGTATTCGAGGTCAGCGGTAAGGACAAGGTCAGCGTCAGGTCGGCGTTGTTATCCCCCGGCGTGAATCGCCCAATCCATGTGCGCCAGCTCGTAGTACGGAACTCGTGGTGGCTCCAGAAGGTGCCCGGATTAACCGGATCTTCTTCCAAGCCCGCGTAGTCCCCCCACCGGCTACCCGTTTCAGCCGAGGTACTGACCTGCATCTGCGTGTAATCGCGCAGAGTACCTGCCGCATCCGCAGCTTCACGCCAGGTGCGCTCGACGCCGATGTACTCGTTCGAGGA
>JAKVCF010000122.1 GCA_022447335.1 Planctomycetota bacterium
CAGTACGCACCTCGCGTGCTAGTCGTGAAGCACGACCTGTCGACTACGCCTTTAAAAAGAAGGACCTCGTTACGAGCTACGCCGCGCGCACCATGCTGATGAGTGGCATCATCGTTGCGCTCTTCTTAGCGTATCACCTAATGCACTTCACCTTGGGGTGGGTGGACTTCGCTGGCAGTCATGTCAGCAAGCTTGGCGAGCTTGAGCTCTACACCTTACAAGACGGAACTCAAGTTCCTAACGTCTACACCATGGTGATCAAAGCATTTCAGCACCCACTGACATCTATCACCTACGTGATCGCAAATTTGGTGCTCGCGCTACACCTGTCACATGGAGCGGCTTCGCTCTTCCAGACCTTGGGCCTACGCAACCGCAACAATGCTGCGACTTACGAAAAATTAGGCCTAGCCATCGGCGCAATCGTCGCCATCGGAAACTGCTCCATCCCACTCGCCATCCTCTTTGGAATCGTCGGTTAGGTGATACGCAGATGAAACTCGACTCAAAGATCCCCGGCGGCCCAATCCAGAACAAGTGGACTGAACACCGCTTCAACATGAAGTTGGTAAACCCGGCCAATAAGCGGAAGTTTCGCGTCATTGTGGTTGGCTCGGGCTTGGCCGGTGGAGCAGCTGCCGCGACGCTCGGTGAGCTCGGCTACAACGTCGACTGCTTCTGCTTCCAAGACAGTGCCCGTCGCGCGCACTCGATCGCGGCACAGGGTGGCATCAACGCGGCAAAGAACTACCCAAACGATGGGGATTCGATATGGCGCCTGTTCTATGACACAGTCAAGGGTGGAGACTACCGTGCACGCGAAGCCAACGTGTATCGACTAGCTGAAATATCGAGCAACATCATCGACACTTGTGTGGCGCAAGGCGTGCCCTTCGCACGTGAATATGGCGGACTGCTCGACAACCGATCCTTTGGTGGCGCCCAAGTCTCTCGCACCTTCTATGCGCGCGGCCAAACAGGCCAGCAGCTGCTGATTGGAGCATACCAAGCGCTCTCTCGACAGGTCTCCAAGGGTTCTGTGACTATGCACACCCGCACAGAGCTGCAGGAGATTGTCGTCGTTGACGGGCATGCTCGGGGCATCATCACCCGCAATCTCGTGACGGGCAAGTTGACGCGACATGCGGCTGACGCAGTGCTTCTCTGCACCGGCGGATACGGCAATGTCTTTTACCTGTCGACCAATGCGATGGGCTCGAATGTGACGGCGGCAGTCAAAGCTTGGAAGAAGGGTGCTGGGTTCGCAAACCCCTGCTACACACAGATCCACCCAACTTGCATCCCCGTCAGCTCAGAGCATCAGTCCAAGTTGACGCTGATGTCTGAATCGCTACGCTATGATGGTCGTGTATGGGTACCGAAGAAGAAGGGTGACACACGAGCGCCGAATGTGATTCCAGAAGACGAGCGCGACTACTACCTGGAACGCCGCTATCCAAGCTTTGGCAACCTCGTGCCACGCGATGTCGCATCACGTGCGGCCAAAGAGCGCTGCGATGCTGGCTATGGCGTCGGGTCGACCGGACTGGCCGTCTACCTGGATTTCTCTGACGCGATTGATCGCCTTGGTGAAGACGCCGTACGTGCACGCTACGGAAACCTCTTCCATATGTACGAAAAGATCACCGCTGAGAACCCCTATAAGGTTCCTATGAAGATTTTCCCGGCGGTGCACTACACCATGGGTGGACTGTGGGTCGACTACGAACTACAAACCACAGTGCCGGGCCTGTTCGCACTTGGCGAGTGCAATTTTAGTGACCACGGCGCCAACCGCTTAGGCGCTTCGGCACTCATGCAAGGCTTAGCCGACGGCTACTTCGTCGCCCCATACACAGTAGGCCACTACCTCGCCCAGCACGGATCGATGGGCGCAAGTGGGAAGGTGACAACTGATCACCCAGCCTTTGCTGAATCTGAAAATGCCCTGCGCGATCGGATCGACCGCTTAATGAACATTAACGGCAGCCAGTCAGTAGAGAGTTTTCATAAACGACTTGGCAAGATCATGTGGGATGAATGCGGCATGGCCCGCGACAAGTCCGGTCTTCGAGGCGCGATCGAAGACATCCAAGCCCTGCAGAAAGAATTCTGGTCGGATGTTTGTGTCCCAGGAAGCAAAGACGGCTGCAACCCTGAACTGGATAAGGCTGGGCGCGTTGCGGACTTCCTTGAGTTCGGCGAGCTAATGTGCCGCGACGCACTCATGCGTGAAGAATCTTGTGGGGGCCACTTCCGCAAGGAACACCAGACTGAAGATGGTGAAGCAAGGCGCGATGATGACAACTACGCATTCGCGGGAGTTTGGGAATATCAAGGCGATGGCGATGGCGATGAGCCATCGTTGCACAAGGAAAACCTCGAGTTCGAGCATGTAAAGCTCACCACCCGTTCGTACAAGTAAGGGGCAAGACGCATGAAACTTTCTCTGCACGTCTGGCGTCAAGCCAACTCGAACGAAGCGGGTCGCATGGATCAAATCACTGCGACGGACATAACCGAAGACATGTCCTTCCTGGAGATGCTCGACAAAGTAAATGAGGACCTGATTTGCGAAGGCAAGGAACCCATTGCTTTCGATCATGATTGCAGGGAGGGCATCTGCGGCATGTGCTCACTGATGATTAACGGAGTTGCACACGGCCCGGAATCAGGAACCACAACCTGCCAACTCCACATGCGAAGCTTCCGCGATGGAGATGCAATTTATATTGAGCCATGGCGCTCGCGCGCCTTCCCAGTGATCCGCGACTTGATGGTCGACCGCAGCTCTTTTGATCGAGTAATGCAGGCTGGTGGATACATCTCAGTCAACACTGGCAACGCACAAGACGCTAACGCACTGCCTATCAAGAAAGCTGATGCGGACGCGGCTTTCGATGCAGCCGCCTGTATCGGATGCGGCGCTTGTGTGGCAAGCTGTCCAAATGGATCTGCAATGCTCTTTGTCGCTGCTAAAGTTAACCACCTCGGCCGCCTACCGCAGGGCCAGCCTGAGCGGAGTGAGCGAGTGAAAAAGATGGTCGACGCCATGGACGCCGAAGGCTTTGGCGCTTGCTCAAACCACTATGAGTGCGAAGCGGTCTGCCCGAAAGATATCCCAGCTGACACCATCGCGCGCATGAACCGAGATCACTTGAAAGCCTCGCTCTGCGATTAAAAATCTTGGTGGAAATCGAAGCCAAACTGCAGGCGCCCAACCATCTTGCACTGCACCAACTCCCCGCAGCACTAGACGCAGAGGGCCTATACATCACCGATCCTGGATTGGTCTACTCGACTGACCACTACCTCGATACTGATGACCTCCACTTACGCGCGATTGGCTGGGCATTGCGAGTACGTGATCTAGGCACTCGCAAGCTAGTAACGCTCAAGGCACTGCGCCCCATGCAAGGCGGCATTGCTAAGCGCGAAGAGCTTGAGGAGCCCGCCCCCAATGATCTCGGAACTGACTGGGTCTTCCCCTGTGGCACACTTGGAGGGCGCCTCAAAGAGCTAGCTGGTGGATATGAACTACGCCGCCTATTCGTGGTGGAGCAGACACGAAATATCTACAACGCGATTGGGCCGAATAACTTCCAGATCGAAGTAAGTTCGGACGCCATTACCTGGCAAGGCGAAGGGGTGGAAGACAAAGCTTTCCAAGTCGAGCTCGAACTAAAGCTTGGCAATGAAGAACAGTTGCGCGGCCTCTATCTTCGCCTGCAAGAAGCGCTCGGCTGGAGCGGATCGCCCGAGTCCAAATACGAGCGCGGCTTACGCGTCGTCGGGCTGCTCACCTAAAAAGTCGGCTTGACCTTCTCACTTTGTCGACCTCATCCATCTCCGCCCCCGGTGCGGCGAGCAGCTACGCCCATCTCTTTAAGCAAACGTGGAGCTGGCCAAACTTCGCGCATCAGCCATAGCGCATAGCGAATGTCGACCGAGATGTTGCGACTGCGTGCGGAATTCCAGCCAAAGTCCCCTGCAACGTTTTCAAATACTCGGTCAAAGTTGAGGCCCACTAAGCGCCCTTTGCCGTCGACTACCGGCGAACCCGAGTTGCCACCTGTCGTATCACCGTCAGCCAGGAAGCAAATTGGAATGTCAAGCGCTGAAGGGTCATCGGAAACGGCTTTGAATATCTCAGCTGGAGCATCGAATTCGCCTTCTCCCGTGTGCTTCGCCAACATCCCGCGCACTGTCGTCAGCGGCGTGTGTAGCACTCCATCGCGTGGGCTGTATGCCTTCACGCTTGCCGTCGACAAGCGCAGAGTTGAGTTCGCATCGGGGTAGAACTGCTGACCGCGCCACCCCTCCTGAGCTTCGATCCACAGCGCCCCTATCTCCTGACGTAAGCCAGCCTGGCGGTCGCGGAACATGCGCTGCTCGCCATACTCCGGCTGCAGCAAACGCATCAGAGCAACTAGATCTCCATTACCCTCTTCCATCCACAGGTCGAAGGGCATGAGGCGCCCTTCTTCGGACAGCTCCCCAGCAATACGGAAGAGCACTGTCCGTACAGGATCGTCGACCAGAAGTAAGCCGGGCCCATCGGCACCCTCTTCATTCATCATCTTGCGCGCCTGTGACAGCGTGCGAGAGCGGCGCATGTTGTCGAGTACAAAGTCTTTACCCATGCGAGCCGCCTCGGATTCGTCAAGCTCTATCAGCCTCGCTAGCACATTGCCGTACTTCTTCTGACGGGAAGAATCTGCGTCAACCCAAGCCTGGAACTCGGCCTCCTCATGCTCTTTCTTTACAACTACTTGGTTGCGATCGAGCCCAAAGATCATGCCGCGAGCATTCTTTTCTACATTTGATAGTGACTTGATCGTTGAAGCCAAGCGTAGCTCATCCTCTTCGCTCTGCGCAGCCTCTTCCTCAAGCCCTGCGATCATAGTTGAGTAAAGCTCAAGGCGGGCCGGGTAGAAGAACTCTTGGCGAACCGCGACCGCCGTTGAAGATAGATAACGCTGGGTGCGACCCGGATACCCCATGATCATGACAAATGAACCTTCGGTGGCGCCCTCTTCGCTTACCTCAAGATGGCGCGGAGGCAAGTAAGGCACATTATCTTCGCTGTAAGCTGCAGGCGCCCCCTCGGGAGAAACGTAGGCTCGGAAAAACGCGAAGTCTCCGGTGTGGCGTGGCCACATCCAGTTATCAGTATCACCTCCATACTCCCCAACCATGCGTGGCGGCGCATAGACCAAGCGTACGTCACGCAGCACGACGCGGTGAATGCGGCGCCAAATACGCCCATCAAAGTAAGGAACAACCCGCGCTTCTGAAAATTCGCTCTTTGACTCGCGCTCAAGTTGGCGACGCTTGCGCTGCACCGCCCTGTGCCGCTCAGCCGGATCGTCGCCAGCAGCCTCGGCAACATCGTGAATAGCGTCCGTGACATCATCGTATCCGGTCACATAGCTGACCGACATGCCCGGCGCCGGGATCTCCTCTTCATAGCCCGCCGCAACAAATCCCTCTGCCAAGTAGTTCTGATCGACTGTACTAACACGGTTAATCGCGCTAAACCCACAGTGATGATTGGTCACCACCAACCCGTTCTCAGATACAAAACTCGCTGAACAGCCATTCAAGTTAACTGCCGCCGAAAGCAGCCCTTCCTTGCCATCCCAAATTTCCTCAGCGCTCAATTCCAGGCCGCGCTCCTTTAGAGCGGCGAAGTCTAGCCCCTTAAGTTGCTCGGGTAGCCACTGGCCCTCGTCGGCACGCACCGCAAAGGGCGCGAAGGCGACAGCTACAGTCAACGCAGCGCCTACAGGTAGCCACGACGGGAAACGAGAGTGCTTATTCATGCTTCAGATTCGGCGGGGACGCGTACGCACACCTCGGCAGGGCGTGCGCTTGGGTCAAAAGCGTAGCTAAGCAGATGCTCAGCGACAAAAGAAGTGGTATTGAAAGCCTCGTTAGCTTTCATCTCATGGAACTTGTCCACCATCGGAAACTGTTCTGGCGTACTTGATCGAATTAAATCCTGCATAGCTGTATCGACAACTCCTGGCGCAACTGCATAGGCGCGCAGCCCTGTGTCGGCTTCTTCAAGTTGCACGGATTCGGTCAACCGATCGAGCCCAGCTTTGCCAGAACAGTAAGCCGACCAACCAGCGTACCCGCTCCAGGATGCGCCGCTAGAGATGTTGATTAGGCAGGCGTCCTGCGCAGCGCCAGAAGCTGCTACACGCTCGCGGTGAGCATGCACAAAAGCTCGCGTGCCAAGAAAAACTCCAATCAGATTAATGCTGAGGTGATTACGGAATTCCCCGAGATCGATCTCTCGTAGTGGCGCAATCGGTTTGAGTATGCCAGCGTTGTTAATCCAGAGATCGACCGTGTTAAAGCGCTCGATTACGGCTGCAGAAAATGCCTTGACGTCCACTTCGTCCTGAACATCAACGCGCGCTACCAAGGTGCGATCTTCGGCTTCGCGCGGCACAGGGCAATCTCCCCGCGCACACAGCGCGAGGTTCATCCCACGCGCGGCAAACTCAGCAGCTAGCCCAGCACCAATTCCGCGACTTGCGCCGGTAATGACCGCAGTTCGGCCATGCAGATGAGGAAGTGACATCTTCTTATTGTGACCGCGTGAGAGGACTCGTTCATGAAGATAGCCTAGAATCCTAGCCATGACGGCCAAGCTCGCCCACACGATGATCCGCGTTCGCGATCTCGACGCTTCGATCGCCTTCTACACAGGATTTCTGGGCCTGAAAGAAAAACGCCGAGCTCACTTCGGAAACGAGTGCACGTTGGTCTTTTTGGCGTACTCTGCTGAACATTACTTCATCGAGTTGACTTGTAACCACGACGGCCGGGACTACGAACTTGGGAACCAATTCGGCCATCTCGCCTTCACGGTCGACGATCTCGACTCCGTTATCGCGGACGTCGAAGCCAAGGGCTGGTGGTTCCGTGGCAACCGCCCAGAATCCAGCTCGCGCTACATCTTCG
>JAKVCF010000123.1 GCA_022447335.1 Planctomycetota bacterium
GATGTCCGCCCGTTCCAAAAGCTGAACCAATCGGCACGACAAGCGGCAGATCGTCTGCACGCAAACGACCGCCAAGATTCGTATGAAACTCCGCATGCACGACAAAACCGCCGCATCGGAAAGGCTTCCACTTCTCACGCCACGCGGTCTCCCAATCCGCCCTCAACACCGATTCACCGCGAACCTCCCAGCCCCTATCGGGCCAGGCCAGCACCTCGGCCAACTCCGTAATCCGCTCGAGAAAGCGATTCCGCTCGCCCTCCTCGACGACAAAACTCAGCGTGCCATCAGCCGAGCAGCCCACCGGCTCGTCATCCAGATGGCCCGCCGGAAAAGCCTGCTCATGCACGCCAGACCCCCATCCCTCTTGCGCAAGCTGCCATTGCACCGTTTCTTCCCAACCAGTGGGGATGCGCAAAATCAAGCGAAGTAAGGTCAAGGAGTCAGAATTTGGATCCACGGGAGGCATCATCGGAGGCGGCCTAAAATACCGCGATGCAGGATGCCCGTGCTCCCCGCCGCTTGAATACTGATTTCCCCGCACGGGAATCGGTAGGCGATAAGCGCGAGCGAGCTGAGCGAGTACTGGCCGAGTTGCATCGGCTATATCCAAACTCGAAAACTGCGCTGAACTGGGATAACTCCTACCAACTGCTGGTAGCGACCATTCTCTCGGCACAATGCACTGATGCGCGCGTAAATTTGGTAACCCCGGAACTGTTTCGGCAGCTACCAACACCGGAAAAAGCGTCTGCTGCATCGCAGGAGCAGGTCGAAAAACTGGTGCAGACCACCGGCTTCTTCAGAAACAAAGCGAAGAACATTCGAGGTGCGGCGAAGCGCATCGTCGAGGTGCATGGAGGCAAAGTCCCCAGCACGATGGAGGAGCTCTTAGCTCTACCTGGAGTAGCGCGCAAGACCGCCAACTGTGTGCTTGGAACTGCCTTCGATAACCCGGTCGGGGTGGTCGTGGACACTCACGTCGGCCGCATTGCGCGGCGCATGGGATTCACGCGCGAGCAAAATCCAGTCAAGATCGAACGGGACTTAATGAAGCTGTTTCCGCGCCGCAACTGGGTCTACCTAAGCCACAGCTGGATCGATCACGGACGCGCCATCTGCACCGCTCGCACAGCCAAGTGCTCAATGTGCACCTTCGCCGCGGACTGCCCGCAAAGAGTAGACGGGCGCCGGATCTGAGGTGCACCTAGGCGCAGGCTCAGCCGGCAAATCCAGATCACGTAAAGCAACATTGCCAGTTGACGGAAACTGGCAAGTAGCCGATAGTAGAGGACAGTGGAGCCTCCCCCTATCGACGCTGGCTGGGACATCGCACAACTTGCAAAAGAAGGCGAGGTCAGTAGCCGTACGATTCGCTATTACAGCGAGTTAGGGCTGCTGCGGGCGACCGGCCGCGGCCCGGGAGGGCGGCGAATCTATGCCACCGATGCGCTCGAGCGACTGAACTTCATCACTCGCCTGAAACGGTTGGGCCTGACCCTCGAGCAAATCGGCGCACTGAACCGCGCCTTCGATGAAGGCCAGACTCCAGGCATGCTCGCCCGCCTTGACCGCATGCTCGGCGAACAACTCGAACGGGCGCGCGTGCGCCTCACCGAACTCCATTCTCTGGAGCAAGATCTCCAGGACTACCGTCGGCGCATTCAGGAGCGCCTCGATCCCCCGCGTCAAGACGACTGACTATGTCCGACTCCGCAACCGCCCCAGCTTCGCCAGCCGCCGCCTTCCAGACCCGCCACAAACTGCGCTTTGTCACAGCAGCATCGCTGTTCGACGGTCACGATGCCGCAATCAACATCATGCGGCGCATTCTTCAGCAGGAAGGCGCCGAAGTCATTCATCTCGGCCACAATCGCTCAGTCGACGAGATCGTCGAAGCTGCCATTCAGGAAGATGCGCACGGTATCGCCATTTCCTCTTACCAAGGTGGCCACATGGAGTTCTTCCGCTATATGGTCGACCTGCTCACCAAACGAGACTGCTCGCACATCCAGGTCTTCGGTGGCGGTGGCGGGACGATTACCGACAGGGAGATAGCTGAGCTACACGAAGCCGGCGTAGCTCGCATCTACTCGGTGGAAGACGGTCGCTCACTGGGGCTGATCGGCATGATCCGCGACATGCTGACGCGCGCCGATCGAGCGACAATCGAAACCGACGCCGCCCTGCCCGAAGGGCTGTACCAACGCCGTCCGAACGAAACAGCTCAAGCCATCACTCTACTCGAACGCCTGCACGGCGCCGCTGAAGTTGACACCGGCGCCGCCAGTCGACTCGCAGTGCTACGCGGCGAACTCCAACAACGCGTGGATAGCCAAGGTGGCCCGCTGATTTTAGGCATCACCGGCACCGGTGGAGCGGGCAAGTCCTCACTGACCGATGAGCTCGTGCGCCGGATACTTGATCAGTTCCCGGATCGCAGTGTGGCGATTCTCTCAGTCGACCCAAGCCGCCGCCGCACTGGTGGCGCACTGCTGGGTGACCGCATCCGCATGAACGCTGTACATGGCCCGCGCGTCTACATGCGATCCATGGCCACACGCCGCGCACATCTCGCAGTCTCGGGCGCGGTGCAAGACAGCCTGCTGGCGATGCGCGCCGCCTCCTACGACCTAGTCATCTTGGAAACGGCAGGCATCGGACAATCAGATAGCGAAGTGGTCGATCTCTGCGACCTATCGCTCTATGTCATGACTCCCGAGTTTGGCGCCCCTTCCCAGCTCGAAAAGATTGACATGCTCGACTTTGCCGACGGTGTTGTGCTGAATAAAGCTGACAAGCGAGGCGCGGAAGATGCGCTGCGTGACGTGCGCAAGGCGGTGCAGCGCAATCGCAAGGCCTTTGATCAAGCGACTGAAGATATGCCGGTCTATCTGACCGCAGCTTCGCGCTTTGCTGACGCCGGGGTCGACGAGCTCTTCCTCTGGATCTGTCAGAACCTAGGTCGACGCGAAGAACGCAACTGGGAGCCAGCCCCCTTCCCCAATCGTGTTTCGGAAACCCCTACTGTGGTGCCCGGCGACCGCGTGCGCTACCTCGCCGAGATTGCCGATACGGTACGTGGTTATAAGCGACGCGTAGCCTCGCAAGCTGAGCTCGCCGGTCGCGCCGACGGCTTGGCCCGCACCCTACGTGAGTTCGGTGACGCAGTACCCCTGATCGAGGATGGCTATCGAGCCGAAGCACTGGTCGACGAATCCGTCGACCCGACGGTGCGTTTGCTACGTCAACGTTTCCACGAAGTCTGCAAAGACGTGGCTCCGGAGCTGCGTAAGCAACTCGCTGGTTGGCTGCACAAGAAAGCCGCCTATGAAGCGGACGACTTTGTCTACGAAGTGCGTGGCAAGGAGATTCGCGTGCCCGCACAGCATGAAACTCTATCTGGCACCAAGGTGCCCAAAGTCGCACTACCCGAAACGCAGGACTGGGGAGACCTCACCAAATGGTTCGGCCTCGAGAACGTGCCAGGCGAATTTCCCTTCACAGCCGGCGTCTTCCCCTTCAAACGAACCGCTGAAGACCCGACGCGCATGTTTGCCGGCGAAGGCACGGCCGAACGCACCAACCGACGCTTTCACTACGTCTCACAAGGTCAGCCAGCCGCACGCCTGTCCACCGCCTTTGATTCGGTGACCCTTTATGGCGCTGATCCGGACATACGACCGGACATCTACGGCAAGGTCGGGAACTCCGGTGTGTCAGTCTGCTCGCTCGACGACACCAAGCGCTTGTACTCAGGCTTCGACCTCTGCTCACCGAAGACTTCCGTGTCGATGACCATCAATGGGCCGGCCCCAATGATGCTCGCATTCTTCTTGAATGCCGCGATTGACCAGCAAGTCGAAAAACGGCTAAAGGAAACGGGGCGCTGGGAAGCTGCGGTCGAAAAGGTCCGCGAACTCTGCGGCGGCGAAGTGCCCGAATACCGTGCCGATCTACCCGAAGGCCACAATGAGCTCGGGCTCGGCACACTGGGCGTAAGCGGTGATCGACTACTTCCCGCTGAAGAGTACGATGAAGTAAAAGCCGAAGCGCTGCGCACCGTACGCGGCACTGTACAGGCTGACATCCTCAAAGAGGATCAAGCTCAGAATACCTGTATCTTTAGCACGGAATTTGCGTTGAAGATGATGGGTGACATTCAGCAATACTTCATCGACCAGCAGGTCCGCAATTTCTATTCCGTTTCGATCTCCGGATACCACATCGCAGAAGCCGGCGCTAACCCGGTAACTCAGCTGGCCTTTACGCTCGCCAATGGTTTCACCTTTGTCGAGTACTACCGGGCGCGCGGAATGAATGTCGATCACTTTGCGCCCAACCTGTCTTTCTTCTTCTCGAACGGCGTCGATGCTGAGTACTCAGTGATCGGCCGGGTCGCCCGCCGCATCTGGGCAGTAGCCATGCGCGATCTCTATAAGGCAGAGGACCGTTCGCAGAAACTGAAGTATCACATTCAGACCAGCGGTCGATCTCTTCACGCACAGGAAATTGACTTCAACGACATCCGCACCACACTGCAAGCGCTGTACGCGATCAACGATAACTGCCAGTCACTACATACCAATGCCTATGACGAAGCGATTACCACTCCCACCGAAGAATCGGTGCGTCGTGCACTAGCAATTCAGCTGATCATCAACCGTGAATTGGGGCTGGCGAAGAACGAGAACCCGTTGCAAGGCGCTTTTATCGCCGAGCTGATGACTGAACTGGTCGAAGAAGCAGTGCTGGATGAATTCATACGCATCGCAGAGCGCGGTGGCGTGCTGGGTGCGATGGAAACGCAGTACCAGCGCAGTAAAATTCAGGACGAAAGCCTGCACTACGAAACACTCAAGCACACCGGCGACCTGCCGATCATCGGCGTAAATACCTTCCTCAACCCAGAAGCGGAAGACGGCAAGGTAGTCGAGGTCGAACTGATTCGCTCAAGCGACGAGGAAAAGGGCTTACAGGTCGATCAGGTGCGCGCGGTCCAAGCTCGCCACCAAGCTGACTCGGAAGCGGCGCTGATGCACCTGCGCAAAACTGCGCTCGCCAACGGCAACATCTTCGAGTCTCTAATGGAGGCCGCAAAGGTATGCACACTGGGCCAAATCAGCCAATCGCTATACGAAATTGGCGGCCAATACCGTCGAAACGTATAAGCGAAACGTGGGCGTCGCTAAAGAGAACGCCTCAGGACTCCGCAGAGCAGAGTCCCGAGGCAATTCGATGACTCGCCGAAACTTACCAAGTAAAGGGAAGCTTAATGTAATTCATCTGCGGGCGCGGACTCTCAAGGTCGACCCCACCGCCAGCTTGCGCATCGATATCGAAGATGATTTGGTAACGAACGAATCGGTAACCCTCAATCTGCGAGAGGTCGCTAGTCCAGCTGTTGGTATCCGGGAAGGGCGTGCCCGGCTCATTCGAACCCGGAGCCGACTCTTCGGCGCCCTGGAACTGGATACGAACCGCAGTAGATTCCGGCATGGAATCCGAGGCGCCCGTAGTGACGAAGCGGAAGAAGCGCGGGCTAAGCGACCAAGTGGTACCACTTATTTCTCCCATCGAGCCGTCACTAGGCTCGGTAAGTAGGGTCAGGATATCCTGATCGGAGTCGTAGCTAGCCGAGACCACTTCAACAGAAGTTGCCGCGGAAACACTAGGTCGGAACACGTAGCCTAGCAATAGGTTCGGCGTGCGCAGGAAGTGCTCGCTGCCCACGAAAGCAGCAGAAGCATTTGCGACACGCGCTTCGAACTCAAAAAGAGCCATTCCAGTAGCGGAACCGGTGACAACCGCAGGCAACTGATCGACGACCCCATTAGTAACTGACACAACGCCATCGGCGGCATCGAAACCTGCCATTGAGAGTACGCTCGACGCGAAGTCCGGATAGTCAACGCCCTTACCGGTCGCTGGCTGACGAAGTTCTGCAAGACCGGAATCAATCCACCTGCTGCGGAACATCGATCTAGCCGAAAACAGTGGGACAAGAGCTACAGGCTGAGGTGCAGCAAAGATACGCAGCATCTCTTCCAACCTGTCGATGTCAGCATCGTTGTTCTCAATGTCACCGTCATGGATGTAGTTGCGAATCTCACTCTCACGTGAGCCGGGCCAGATTATGTCCGTAGCGGGGTTCGGCACATGGATCTGAATGATGCCGTTCGATCCCGAGCCACCGCGACCGATTGCATAGGTGCCGTTACCGTCATCGTCCAACGTCTTCTCCGTCCACTCACCCTTCTGGATGTGCGACATAGCCCAGCCTCGGCGGCCACCTACCGCGTTGAACACTTCCGTGAAGAAGGTGTCCGAAATCGGGATCACATAAGCCGTGCCCTTTTCCGCCGTGGTGTTCGTGTCGCCCTTGGCAGAGCCGTCCAGAATATCGATCGCCGACAAGTCGAGCTTGGACGCGGTGGACAGAATGATGTGCCCGCCCGATCCGCCGCCCGAACCCGAAACCTGGCCGTAGGTCCAACCAATCGACTCGCCGCCAACTGCATTACCTCCTCGAGCCCAGATTTCGCCAGCGCCACCAACGACAATGTCACCAATAGCCAGGATCTGCACCTGACCACCTCCCCCACCACCTGGCGCGCCCTTGCGGTAACGATTGATTCGACCGTTCGGGAAGTTCGGCTCAGGGAAGACATCCGGCAACGGGTCCGTACCATTGCGATTGTAGACAACCATGTCGCCAGAAGCGCCACCACCGGAACCAGCCCAAGGAACCAGCAACTCGCCTACGGTGACTGAACCATCCGCATTGATGCGGGTACCCCAGAAGTCGTTCGCGGTCGAACCGTCGTTCGAAAAGATCGTCGGACCAGCTTGGCCACCGTCAGGGCCATCGGTCGGGTGA
>JAKVCF010000124.1 GCA_022447335.1 Planctomycetota bacterium
GTGAAGTGGGCGTCGAGAAAATTTAGTGCCAGGAAGAGCGATAGAGCGACCCAAACCTTTGTTCCATAAACATCAACAAAAGTATGCGCGCCGCCTTCAGCGTAGGGAAGCCCACGACGGCGACCACCAGTGAAGGTGTATTTGGAAAGCGCTGGCGTCGGCTGGATCCGACGATCCAAGCACTCATTTCCCTCGGGATCAATGTAATAACCCTCTTGCGCCTGCCGCGGCGCCTGAGCCCCTCCTTCCGTACGCGCCTTCCTACTTTCGTCACTCATACTAGTGCGTAGCACGAACGCGCAAGATAGCCAGAGCTGTAAGGAAAAATATCACAAAGTCGAGCACTAAAGACTGGTTCTCGATGTAGTAGAGGTCATAGTCGATGTTCTCGTGAATCGGAGACTTACGCGCCTCCGAAACCTGCCAGAGGCCAGTGATGCCAGGCTTTGCATCGAGCCGCAGCCTATCAACGGCACTGTAAGAATCGACAATGAAAGGCATCTCAGGACGCGGCCCCACAAGCGACATTTCGCCGCGAAGTACATTCATGAACTGTGGCAGCTCATCGAGCGAAGTAGATCGCAGAACCCTTCCCAAGCGGGTTATGCGTGGATCTCGGCCGCTACTGGGCGACACGGCATCTCCACACATATCCGTGTACATAGTACGAAGCTTCAGCATGCGGAAGGTGCGGCCACCCTGGCCGACCCGCACTTGACTAAAGAAGATCGGCCCCGGCGACTCTCGCTTGATAGCCAACGCCAGCAAAAGCAAGAAAGGCAGCGAAATAGCCAGCACTGTCAGCGAAGTTGCGATATCCAATGCGCGCTTAGCAGCTCGATAGACCGGACGAGTCGGGTCGACCGATGGCGTGATTAGTGGAACCGAATCCAGGTTGTCAACCGTGATGCGCCGGGAGAAGAAGTGGTAGAGACGTGGGACGACTTGATATTCAATGCCGACGTCTTCTAGTCGCGCACACAGGTCAACTAGTTCATCTTCACCCATAGCTGGCTCTGCAACAAAAACTCGACTGACGCCGTAATCCCGCTTCAAACGCGCCAAATCCTTGCGTCCACCCAAAATCGGATAGCCACGCAGCATATCCCCATGTCGATTCGAATCATCTTCGAGAAAACCTACAAACTTGTAACCCAGCGTCGGAAAAATCCGCAACTTTTGCTCCAAGCGCAGCCCCATCGGCCCAGTCCCAAAGACTGCCACGTTGGTATTACCTAGGCCCTTGGCTTGGAACCAGGAAATGACCTGAAAAGAAACTCCCCGCTGCACCACCATCAGCAGAAAGATCGTGAAGAAGACGAAAAGGAAAAGGATCCTAGACAGCGACTCAACGCTTCCACCGAGCTGGAAAAACTCGTAGAAGGGAGCCAATATTCGATACAGGATGTTGTCCTGCTCGCTCAACTTGGCCGGATCGCCTGGGCCGAGAAAAAGAATCGCTGTCGAAGAGATAAAGAAAGAAGCTACCACCGCCTTGAATAAGGCCTGGTACTCCTCGACGTTCAGAATTGATTTCCGCCACCGATAAAGACCGAAAGCCCAAAAGCTGGCCAGGGTGATTCCGGTAATCAGGACAAAGACCTGGCCGTAACTCGCGAGCGACAGCTGGATTTCGGGTTCGGCCCAGGTGAAGAGTTTAAAGCCACAAAAACAGCCCAATAGAACAATGAGGCCATCGACCCACACTTGGAGGATGATGGAGCAGGTGTCAAAGTGGGCCCGGAACCAGCTCATCGTGACTAAAAACTACCGCAAAAAACTGAGTCGCATGCGAGCCAGGATTCTAACGAAGCCTCTCTAGGAGCGCAGAGAGCCTCCAAGTCTTTCGGCAACCTCGCTAATCTTCTTCAAGAACCTTTGCTCGTCCTTGTCGGTAAGCGTCCGATCTCCCGCCTGCAGGGTCGCATGGAAGGCAATGCTCCGCTGACCCTGTGCGGCAAGCGAACCCTCCTCGTAAACGTCGAAGAGCTCCAGCTCGACCAAGGATTTTCCACCAGCCTTGCGCAGGGCGACCTCAATCTCGGCAAAAGACAGATTTGCCGGCAAGGCAAGCGCGATGTCGCACTTGATCGCAGGGAACTTCGATGGCGGTTGGAAGCTCACACTCCGGCCCTGGGCCTCGAGCAGGGCCTCGAGATCGACTCGGACCACGGTCAATTTCGCGTCAGTGAGATCGAGCGCCGCCCGCACCCTCGGATGCACTGTACTGACCAGCATTGCCCCATTACCGTAGGTCAGAGACTGCGCCGGATGCCCCCCACCCGGAAGCTGTTCGGCTGCGGCCGGAACCGCAGCCCACCGCACGCCAGCCACCCGCAGCAAATCTTCCGCGACCGCACGCGCACGACCGAAGGAACTCCCCGGGCCGTGATGCTCATCCTCGATCCGCTGCCAGAGAACAACGCAGAGCCAGCGTTGCTGCGCTGGCAGCCCTGGACCCTGCGGCGTGTAGCCCTTGCCAATCTCGAACAACGAGCCGGTCGGAACCGCACGCCAATTGCCAGCCGCCTGATCCAGCAAACTCGGCACCCAGTCCTGCCGGACCAAATCAACGCCATCCTGCACCGGATTGTCGACTAACACAAAGGATTCGCGCCGCTGATCCAACCACGTGGCCCAGTCGCGCTGCAAGAACGTGTAACCCTGACTCTCAAAAGCCTGGTGTGCGCCCATCAGACGCTGACCCAGGCGACGAGTTAGCGATCGCATAGGATCGGCCGGAATTGCCTCGATCGGAGCCACCAAAGGCTGGGCGTCGATGCGATGGTATCCAGCTAACCGACCGACCTCTTCAACTAGGTCGATAGGCTTGCGCACATCTTTGCTGGAGCGCCAACTGGGCACGTCGACAGTCAGCTGATCGCCCTTGGCTACCACCGTGAATCCGAGGCGCCGCAGAATGCTCGACACCTCGTCTGTCGAAAGCGGTAAACCCAGCAGCTCGACTGTACGCACCGCATCTAGCTCAAGCTGCACCGCATCTGGCGCGCTCGAGCCCGCGACACGGGCGGGGCCAAGCACTCTCGCTTCGGGGCGCAGCTGCCGCAGCAATGCGACAAAGCGTTCGACCGCCTGCCAAGTGCCAACTGGGTCTAGCGTTTTCTCAAATCGACTTGACGCCTCCGTCCGTAGCGACAGACGATGCGCCGTACGGCGCACACGGGTCGGCGCAAAGTGCGCCGCTTCAAGCAAGATGGTCGAAGTACCATCCCCGACCTCGGAATTGGCGCCACCCATTACCCCAGCAAGCGCTACTCCGCCCTCAGCGTCGGCAATCAGCAAGTCTTCATTGGTAAGCTCGCGCTCCTGATCATCGAGAGTCTTCAGGCGCTCTCCTTCCTCGGCGCGACGCACACGAATCAGATCCCCCCGCACCTTGGTGCGATCAAAGACATGCGTGGGCTGACCGGTCTCGAGCAGCAAATAGTTGGTCAAATCGACTAATAGGTCAATTGGGCGCTGCCCAACCGCACGTAGCCGCCGCTGCATCCACTTCGGTGAAGGACCGCCCGCGCCATCCAACGAGACCTCTAACCCGGCATAGAAACGACATGAGTTCGCATCTTCGATTCGGATAGTGAAACGGCCGTCTGGCTCGCTAGGCGCCACTTCCTGGGCCACTTCTGCCAACTCCATCGGCCTGAGCTCGCGCCCAAGAATGGCAGCCAGCTCGCGTGCAAATCCGTAATGACCCCAAAGGTCCGGGCGATGCGTCAGCGACTTATTATCTAGCTCGATCACAAAGTCTTGCAGGTCGAGGTATTCGACCAAGGGCATCCCTACTGGAGCGTCTTCCGGCAGCTCGAGGATGCCACCGTGCTCGTCTGACATCTCTAGCTCGCGCTCCGAGCAAATCATGCCGCACGAAACCACACCCCGCAGCTTGGCCTTCTTTATCTTCAGATTACCTGGCAGCTTACTGCCCACCGGCGCAAAGGCCACCTTTAGGCCAGCGCGCACATTAGGGGCGCCGCAGACTACATTCACCTCTTCGTTGGAGCCATAAGCTACCCTTGTAACCGAAAGCTTGTCGGCATCCGGATGCTTGTCGCACTCCAACACCTCACCGATCACGACGTCGGCAATCGCAGCGCCGACCTCCTCGATGCCCTCGACCTCAGCAGTATGCAGCGACAATAGCTCGCCCACCTGCTCGGCGCTGAAGTCGCTGAGATCGACGTAATCGCTCAACCAGTTCAGAGAGATCAACATGGCGGGATCAGGCTGGAAATTGACGGAGGAAATCGAGCGAGCCACTCATGAACCAGCGAATGTCGTCAATGCCGTAACGCAGCATCACAATGCGGGAAAGGCCGAGACCGAAGGCGTATCCGCTGTACTCACTTGAATCGACCCCTGCTGACTCTAGAACGTGCGGGTGGACCAACCCGCCCGGCATTAGCTCAATCCAACGCGAGCCTTTGCAGACTGAACAGCCGTCTTGGCAGAAGGGGCAGCGAGCATCGAGTTCGAATCCTGGTTCCACAAAAGGAAAGAACCCAGGGCGCAAACGCGTCTCTAACTTACGACCCATGACCCCTTCAATGAGAGTATTCATGGCATGAAGCATGTGACCCACGCCAACTCCTTTGTCGACGACCAAGCCTTCCATCTGATGGAAAGTGTGCTCATGGGTGGCGTCGAGCGCCTCCTGCCGAAAGACCCTTCCCGGGGCGACAACCCGTAATGGCGCACCATACTCGCGCAGAGCGCGGACCTGGACTGGCGAGGTGTGGGTACGCAAGACCACACCTCGCCCATCACCCTGGCGCTGGCTCTCCGGCGTGATCCAAATCGTGTCGTGTGACTCACGTGCCGGGTGATCCGTCGGAATATTGAGCGCGTCGAAATTATTCTCTTCGAGCTCGACCTCTGGGCCGTCAGCGATACGAAAGCCCATTGACAGGAAGAGATCCTCCAGTTCACGGGTAATCGCTTGAATCGGGTGCTGACCACCTCCCGGCAAAGCCGGGCCAGGTAGGGTTGCATCGAATCCCTCGCCCGATAGCTCAGCGGACAGGGCAGCTTGCCCCAAAGTAGAGCGCTTGACATCGATCGCACCCTGGATCGCGACCTTGACCTCATTGGCAAGCTGACCGATTAGCGGCCGCTCCTCCGGTGGAAGCTTACCCAGAGCTTTCAGCGCAGCCGTAATGCCACCCTTACGACCAAGAAGGCCGACCTCAACCTCTCGGAGGTCGTCCTCGGTCGAGGCGACCTCGACTGCGGCCAAGCCTTCGCCCCGCAGTTCCTCGAGACGCTCGCGCATGGCTTCCGTGTGCCCGGATCAGGCGGCGAGCGCCTTCTTAGCAGTGTCAGCGACCGCAGTGAAAGCGGCCGGATCGTGGAAGGCAAGCTCACTCAGAGCCTTGCGGTCGATTTCGATGCCAGCCTTCTTACAGCCGTGCATAAATTTCGAGTAGCTTAAGCCGTTGGCACGCGCAGCGGCATTGACACGCTGGATCCACAGGCGGCGAAACTCTCGCTTCTTGTTGCGGCGATCGCGATAAGCAAAATTGCCAGAACGCAGCAGCGTCTCCTTAACGGTGCGAAGCAAGCGGTGGCGAGCACCCCAGTAGCCCTTGGCGCGCCGCATAAGACGGCGGCGACGGCGAACGCGGGGGACGACATTTCGTGCGCGAGTCATTCCTTTTCCTCTATTTCAGGATCAGGCGCCCATGGCGCGACGGTAGTTCGCTGCAATCTTGCCCGCAACATAGCCAGCACGCCGCAGGTTGCGACGGCGCTTGGCGGACTTCGACGACAGAAGGTGGCGGGTCATCTGGTGACCCCGCTTGACTTTGCCGGTCTTCGTGAGTTTCACGCGACCGGAGACGGATTTGCGAGTTTTCTGCTTGGGCACGGCTATTCCACGTGGCTTAGGTCCAATGAAGCGAAAGATTGTACAGCAAGGGCCCAGGCGGTCAAGCCGCACCCTCTTCCTTGTCCGAAACCTCCTCCGGTGCATCTGGGGCCTCTGCCGGACTCTCGTAGCCCTCACCGCCGACCTCTAGGAGAGAGTCTTCATCTACACCATCCAGCTCGGCTTGCTCCTCGGGAGTCTTCGGCCTCGGCACATAGCCCGGCTTACGAGCTAGCAGGATATTCATCCGGCGACCCTCCATTCGCGGGGAGCGCTCCAGCTTGGCAATGTCCTCGAGCATCTCGACCACCCGCTCTAGGACTTCTCGCCCCAGATTTTGGTAAGCCATCTCACGACCGCGGAAAAGGCAGGTGATCTGCACCTTGTTGCCGGCTTCCAAGAACTCGCGAGCTTTACGCACCTTGATCTCGACGTCATTGACGTCAATCTTCGGACGTACGCGGATCTCCTTTAGTACCGAAGACTGAGACTTCGGCTTGCCCCGTTGCTTCTTCTTCAGCTCGTACTTGAACTTACCGTAATCAAGTATGCGGCAGACCGGCGGGCGCGCATTGGGCGCGACCTCTACAAGATCCAGGCCTGCCTCCTCAGCCATTTTCAAAGCCTTGGAAGTCGGCATCGCCCCGATCTGATCGCCTGCGGCGTTGATCAGGAAAACTTCACGGATGCGAATACGGCGGTTCACCCGGTACTTTTCTTTCTCGGGTGGGCCGAAACGTCGTCTTCTGCGTGGTGGGATGGTCTTACCTCAGTGATTCAGTATGAGCTGCTAGGCTCAGGGAGCTTCAGCCTCCGGGAGATCAAGCGCCAATCCAAGCTCGGATAGCTGCTCGTTATCGACCAGGGCCGGGGCCTCGGTAAGCGGACAAGCCGCCGAGGCCGTCTTCGGAAATGCAATGACATCTCGAATCGACTCAGCGCCAAACATCAGCGCATAAAGTCGGTCCA
>JAKVCF010000125.1 GCA_022447335.1 Planctomycetota bacterium
ATATCGACAAGTTGGAGCATCTCAGTGGGATTCATGCCTCCACCATGGAAAACGAGCATGACGGGTAAGTCAGTTATGCCGTCGTAGCTCGCAGGGAGGTACACCAGGAATTCGCGCGTGACCCCCTGGACGTCAACAGAGCGGTTCAGCAGTTGTTGTGCTGGCGAGTTATCTGCCGTTAGCAGTGCGGCAAGTGCGAGAGCGGCAAGTGGGGATCTGAAGCGCATGAGACCAACTTACTTGCACGTGCTCTTGTTGAGCAGGGGAGACTCCGAAGGAATTCGTGTGACAACCATTCTAAGTTGTGCAGAATGGGGGGGGATTTCGAGTGGGTAGTCTCATCGAAGTTGCGTCTCACCAGAACAGAAATGAAAAAGCTCGCTTTCTTAGTCGCGATCCTCGCTGCGCAGAACTTGCACGCTGCCGCGATTTGCTCTCTTCCGTTTATGGCCCAGGCGGATGCTCAAGATCCAGCTGTCCGATTTGAGCGTCTCTCTGCAGAGGCAAGCCAGGCAACCTTGGAGTGGGCACAGGGTATTCTTGAACTGCAGGCTGCCGAAAAAGCTGGTGGCGCCGCGATTCCCACCAGCGCCTGGATTTCTCCTCTAGTCGATTTCGTCCCGCGCTTTCAGGATGCCGCCCGTGATTATCAGGGAAGGGATGCCGCGATTCCTTATCTCAGGTGGATTACTAAGGAGGCGATGCCGATGAAGGGCAAGGGTAGAGAAGCGGCGGAGGCTGCTTTGCACGAGCTCGTTACGACACATCGGAAGTCAGAGTCACTTGAAGAGCTGTCATGGATGCTGGGGAGATTGGTGTACTTCTTTGGCGAAGAAGACGGTGCGGCGATCGGGGCAGCCTTAGAAGCGGATTCTCCGAGCGAGATTGTGCGTACTTGGGCGGTCTTTTCCCGAAGGTCTGGTGCACTGGAAGCTGCGCCGCTTGATTCGGACGAGTTCAAGGCTGCTATCAACGAGTTGCGCACTGCGCTCGCTAAAGTTGAGATCCCCATGCTCGAGGAGGAAGTCGAGAATCGTATTGCGGTGAGAGCGAAGTTCTCCATTGGCATGGTGGCCCCAGATATTCAGGGGGTGGATCTATCCGGGACTCCATTCGCTCTTTCCGATTACAAAGGAAAGGTCATTTTGGTGGATTTTTGGGGCGATTGGTGAGGCCCTTGCCGGGCCCTTTACCCGCACGAGCGGTCGCTCGTGAACGAAATGAAAGGTCGTCCTTTTGCCTTGATTGGTGTGAACTCCGATGAGCTCGGTCGCGCTCGAGCAGCGGTCAAGGAAAACCAGCTGAACTGGCGCAACTTCCAAGATCAACCTCAGGGCTCTCCGACTAAGATCTCGGAGGATTGGCTTCTGAACGGATGGCCAACGATTGTGGTCTTGGATGAGGCAATGCGCGTCCGATATCGCGGATTGGATTGCCATGAGGGCACTCGAGTTGCGCGTGAACTTGTTGCTGCGATGGATGGCGAGCCCGTAGGGGGGTGACATTTACCCACCTCATGAGCGGCTGCTTGGATGAAACAGCGCGGGCTACCGGAGTGCGGCGTGAAGGATTTCCGCTTTCCTGGCGCTGCCCCTAATTTGTCATCAGCCAAGCTCAGCTAGGTTAGGTGTTCCCCGAATGAATAGGGGCATGGCAGGATGGGCACATGCTCGCGGTACTTCCCTTGCTTCTGGCGCAGAATGTCGCGCCGGATTTGACAGATGAATTCGATGTACCGGGCGGCGTGAAGGTCACGCTCTGGGCGGAGTCGCCACAGCTCTACAATCCGACGGCGATCGATATCGATGCTGAGGGACGGCTGTGGGTGGCTGAGGCAGTAAATTACCGGCAGTGGAGCGGGCGTAATCCAGGGCGGCGCCATGACGCAGGTGACCGGATTGTCGTTTTAGAGGACACGGACAGTGATGGCGTCGCGGACAGCAGCACGATCTTTGTGCAGGACTCCGACCTCACGGCCCCGCTGGGTATTGCGGTGCTCGATGGCGCAGTCTATGTGAGCTGTTCACCGAACCTGTTTGTCTATCGTGACACCGACGGCGACCTGAAGGCTGACGAGCGCGAGGTGTTGCTCACTGGATGGGGCGGCCAAGATCACGATCACGGCTTGCACAGTGTGGTAGCCGGTCCAGGTGGCGGACTTCTGTGGTCAGCTGGTAATGCTGGTCCGCACATAGTTCAGACCCCAGATGGCTGGAAGTTACGCAGTGGGTCAATCTACAACGGCGGAGGTCCAGTCAACCCAGGCAACCGAGCGGGCTTGAAGTCGGATGATGGCCGTATTTGGACTGGGGGGATCGTGGGCCGCATGAATGACGATGGAACCGGATTCCAGGTGCTCGCGCATAACTTTCGCAATCAGTACGAGCTCGCTGCCGATGCCTTTGGCGAGATGTACACCGCGGATAACGATGACGATGGCAATCAAGGTTGTCGTACGGTCGCAATCCTTGAGGGTGGTGACTACGGCTACTTCGGTAACGGTGGAGCGAGCACCTGGGGCGCAGATCGCCGGCCGAATCAGGGAACGCTTGATGCGCACTGGCATCAGGCCGATCCGGGCGTGATGCCGCTTGGTACTGGTAACGGTGGCGGTGGCCCGACAGGTGTTGCCGTTTACGAGGGTACTTTGTTGCCTGGTCTGATGGGGGCGGTACTCAATTGCGATGCCGGACGTTCGCTGGTCTATGCGCATATGCCCGAACGCCGCGGAGCTGAGCAGCACCTGATCCGGGATGTGCTGATTCGCCCTTCCAAGGAGGGCGGTGGAGAGCGCGGTTATTGGTTCCGGCCGAGTGATGTGGTGGTTGGCCCGGATGGCTCGGTCTACATTTCTGATTGGTATGACCCAGGTGTCGGTGGTCATGCTGCGCGTGATCGAGAGGCTTACGGTCGCATTTTGCGTTTGGCGCCCGAGTCACTTGCGACTCCGTATGGCTTAATGAATATTGGCCTCGATAGTCCGTCGCCGAATGTGCGTGGTACGGCCGAGCGTCAGCTTCTTGCGCGTGGTGACGAAATCCCACCATCTTTACCCGAAGACAGGCGTTCGATGGCGCGCCGCATCTGGCTCAAGGCGCAGCGTCCTGAGCACCATGCCGAATTAGCGAGTTTGCTGCAGCATGAAGATCCTGCTCTTGCCACCGCCGTGCGCCGTGCGTTGGCCTCAAGTGGCAAGGTGCCGATTGCTGCGCCTGTCGCTGGCGATGCGCGTACGCAAGCTGTGAGTCTTGCTTTGGCTGGCCAGCAGTCTGCGGAGATCCGGCGATCAGTTGCCATCGGTTTTTCCAAGCAGGAGATGGACTTATTGCCTGTTTTCGACGCCGATCATTCGCAGAGCGCCAGCGCCAGGATTTTGCTCGAGGCTTTTGGTCTCGCTGCGCACGGGATCGAAGAGGAGATATTTGCTGATATCGTTCAAAGGATAAGCGGAGTGGATTTGCTGCCCTATGCTTGGCGTTTGCACCCACCGTCGTCTTTGCTTTTCTTGAAGGACTTTGCCAGCGCGCCTGGACGTTCTTTGGTCGAGAGGCGGGCTGCGGTTGATGCTATTGCCTTTATGAACACACTCGAGGCAGCCGACTCGATGGTCGCGTTGGCTCATGCGGGGCCGGAGGATACGCGCAGTCATGCGGCATGGTGGATTAAGCGTCTTGCCGAAGGCCGTTGGTCGAATTTTGGTCTCGGTCAGATGTTCGACGTTGATTTTGAAGCTGCCGAAGAACTTGCGCGTACTGATGTCATGAAGAGTGGTAGCCAGATAATGAGCGTCGATGTCACGGGCGTCCACACGCTTTGGATGATTGTCGAAGATGGTGGCGACGGCAACAGCCACGACTGGGCAAACTTTCTTCAGCCGCAGGTGCGGACCAGTGATGGCCGCGAGATTGCACTAACCAAGGCCGGGTGGATTTCGGCCGAATCTGGATGGGGGCAGGTAAACCTCAACAAGGA
This sequence comes from Planctomycetota bacterium, assembly GCA_022447335.1. Lineage (GTDB taxonomy): Bacteria > Planctomycetota > UBA1135 > UBA1135 > UBA1135. The sequence continues at coordinate 3,973 of JAKVCF010000125.1, forward strand.
CGCGAACGGCGGACCTCTGGAGGTGTTCGGCGTTGTTATGCCGGATGGCATCGGCACTCATGCGCCGTCGAGAATCGCCTTCCAGCTTCCTGAGAATGCCGAGCAGTTCAATTGTGTGGTTGCGATTGAGGACAGTGGGGTCAATCAAGCAGGTGCACAGACTTCGCTGCGTTTTCGAATCGCGGGCGAGCGATCGGTCGACCCAACCGAACGTCTGGCGCTAATGCGTGCGGCCATGGAAGAGGGGCAGGTAGGGCTGAGCACTTTGCTCTCAACCACCGAAGGCGCTCTCTTTCTGTTAGAGCAGGTGCGGGTCGGCGCGCTGCCCTCACGACTGCATGATGAGCTCGCTCCCAAGCTGCTAAGACACTCCGATCTATCGGTGCGCGCACTGGCGACCGAAGTCTTTCCGATCGAAGCGACTAGTGGTGCCGTGTTACCTCCGCTGGCGGAACTAGCTGCAATGGAAGGCTCGCCTGCTCGTGGACAGGAGCTCTTCCGCGGGCGCGGAACCTGCGCGGTCTGCCACCGCTTCGATGATCTTGGAGGAGCTATTGGCCCGGATCTTAGTCTGATTCGCGACAAGTTTGGACTGACCGGAATGATTGACGCCATGATTCATCCCTCGGCAGCGATTGCCTTCGGATACGACAGTTGGACGTTGACCCTGAAAGATGGCCGCATCTTTGCGGGTTCCATCCTGGCCGATGGCGATCAAGTTGTGATCCGCGGCCTTGACGGCAAGCGCAGCGTGATCTCTGCGGACGAGGTTGAATCGCGACGTAAGCAGGAGGTCTCAACGATGCCGCCGGCACATAGCCTTGGTTTGGACGAGCAGGACCTTGCTGACTTGGCCGCATTCCTCGCCGCGGAACCACCGGGCGAGCCGGAGTTCGGCCCGTCAATCCCGCTCTTCACTGGCCACACCGAGGGGCCGGGCGGGGTGCGCTATAAGCTGCCCGAAGGGGTCGATCCGAAGGCGGTGTGGACTTTCCAGGATGGCGTGATGCGCTGCGAGGGGAAGCCGGCGGGCTACATCTACACTGAGGATAAGTTCACGAACTTTGAGCTCACGCTTGAATGGCGCTTCGATGCCAAGGCGGGGGCTGGTAACTCCGGCGTGTTGTTACGTGTGCAGGAGCCACACAAAGTCTGGCCGCGTTCAATCGAGGCCCAGCTGCACTCGCGCAACGCTGGCGATATTTGGAATATAGATGCTTTCAACATGGTTGCTAATACGAATCGCACCAACGGTCGCCGCACGATGAAGGCGCTGCCAACCAATGAGAAGTCGCTTGGCGAGTGGAATAAGTATCGAATTCGCCTGCATGGCGGCCAGCTGACCCTCGAGGTCAACGGCGAGGTTCAAAATACTGCCAGCTGGTGTGAAGAGCTTAGCGGGCCGATCGGGTTACAGTCTGAGGGGGCAGTTATCGAGTTCCGGAACATTCGCATCCGGGAGATCTTCTGACTTATGTGATTTGCCCCTAGAATCGGAGTCGATGCAGCGCGCCCTCTTGCTCTTTGTCTTGGCTGGTGCAGTCCTTATTGGCCTATTTCCCCGCCTCAGTGCTGGCCCTGGCCTCGACCGCCCTCGCGCGGCTGAGCTCGACGGTCTACGGCTTGTTTCATGGAACCTTGAGAACTGGTTCGATAAGTACGACGACCCCTATCGTAGAGATGAAGTTACCAAGCCAGCGTACATCAACGAATCTCGCCAGGAGCGATGCGCCGCAGTATTGCGGGAGTTGAATGGCGATATTGTTGCGTTGCAGGAGGTCGAAAACCGTTTTGTGTTGCAGCAGTTTGTTGACACCTATTTATCCGGCATGGGTTATCAGGTGGTGCTGGTGGAAGGAAATGATTCGCGTGGCATCGACTGTGCATTGCTCACCAAGCTGCCAATCGATGCGGTGACGAGCTATCGGCATCGTAAATTTGCGGGAGCGGATGGCGGCCCGCAGCGCTTTCGTCGCGATTTGCTGCGTGTCAGCTTGGGTGCACCTTTGGAGGGCGATATCTACGTAGTGCACCTTAAGTCGCAGCACGGTGGCGAGGCGGCGGACATTGTGCGCGAAGCTGAATCAGCCGAGGTTCTTCGCATCGTGCGTGAGAACGGGATGAGAGATGGCGGCTACCGTGCGGTGGTTATTGGTGACTTCAATGAAGTGCCCGAGTTGCCAACCATCACTCAGTCGGTTGAGGGTGGTTTGGTTGATTCCATGGCCGGAACTGAGAGATACACTTACAACAAAGAGCCTTATTTGACACGGATTGACTTTGCTTTGATGTCAGGCGCTCTTGCTAGTGAGGTCGCTACAGCTGAGGTCATCAACGAACTTGGCAATCACCGTCTCGAGGCCTGTAGCGATCACTACCCGCTGTTGGTGACTTTCTAGGCGATCTAATTCCAGGGGGCTGAGTCGCCGGAAGGATTGGCTTGGCCGATACGCTTCATCTGCGCTCGTGCTTCGTGGAAGTGGTGCAACACGGTGCGCGCCCGAAAGGCTGGGTCGAGAATTTCAAAGATTCGTTGCTTTTCTTCGATCGATATGCCGAGGCTGAGGAGTAGTGCATCCGCTAGATAAGAAACCCCGTGGGAGTGCTTGAGATCAGCTTGTTTTTCACTTCGCAGTGACAGCGCGTCGAGAAGCTCGGAGCGCAACCCTTCGTCTTCAGCCGAGATCGGGGGCTCTTCGAGTAGATCGGCCTGGACTTGGCGGTACTGCCGGTCGCTTGCGACTTCCTCAAGTTGCGCGCGACCGACTCCTTCGAGGAGGATGTTGTAGCGGCCATTCTGCGCGGGCTGTGTGCTGAGGAGGC
>JAKVCF010000126.1 GCA_022447335.1 Planctomycetota bacterium
GGTGCGGGAGTGGAGGTGGCAGACGTCAACCGCCTCTATAAATCCTTCCAACAAATGCAGAAGCAGATGAAGTCCATGGGCAAGATGATGACTGGTGGGCGCGATAAGAAGCGCATGCTGAAGAATCTCGAGCGTCAGGGCCGTCTGCCGAACATGCCGGGTTTCCCCGGCCTTCGTTAACGAACACAAGACAAGAACATGGCAGTCGGAATTCGACTCAAGCGGATGGGGCGACGCAATCGTCCTTTCTACCGCATTTGCGTGATGGATCAACATACACGGCGTGATGGTCGTGCTATCGAGGAGCTAGGCTTCTACGATCCGGTTAACCCCGAGAAGGGTAAGCACTTCGAGCTGAACGAAGAACGAGCGCGCTACTGGATTAGCCAGGGCGCCCAGCCCACCGAGACCGTCGCCTCCTTCATGAAGGAGCGCGGTATCGAGCTCCCATCACGCTCGGCCAAGCGCCGCGCCAAGAAGAAGGCCACTAAGTAATCGGATCACCCCTGATGGCAGCCTCTAGCCAGGGATCCGATCTGCGCACCTGCCTTGATAGGCTCGACGCGGATCTCTTCGAACTTGGACCACGTCCAGAGGGCATGAACGCCCTCGAGCGACTGCTTTGCCTATGCTTGCAAGGAAAGTCGACCCTCGACGTGGCCGAGAATGCAGTGAGCACTTTGAAAGCGCGCTACGGCAACTGGAGTGAGATTCGAGTTGCTAGGCACTATGAGATTCGCGATGTACTCAAGGCTGGCCGTGTACCCGACGCCGAAGAGCGTACGCATGAGGCGCAGGAATACCTGCGCAGAGTCTTCGGACTTCAGAATCACCTCGAGCTTGATTGGCTCTACGACGCGACTTCGGAGCGTCGTTCCCGGATGTTGAATCAGCTCGCGATGGCTCCTGTGCACGCGGCGGCCGTATTGGATCTGGACGCCTGGGAGCGCGATGAACCGCTTCCGATGGATAAAGATTTGAAGCGGGTGGTCGGGCGGTTAGGCCTGGTCAAGTCAAACCCCAAAGAAGCCGAGGTTCGCGAGCTACTTGCGCCTCTTTTCGAGGGTGATGATCTCTATCGCAACTTCGTCAAGCTGCGCGTTTTGGCCGAGTTGGGTGCTGACCCGCGAAACCCACAAAGCAAGTCAGCACAGGCGCTGGCGACCCTTTGGGCTGAACGCAAGTCGCGCTCGCTGAAGAAGTTCTCAGCTGCCGCCTCCGAGCTAGGCCTGCCAGTATCTCTGGCGATGATTAAGGCCACCGACGATGCTTCCGGCGGCGGGGCCAAGAAGGTGACTAAAAAGGCCACCAAGAAAAAAGTGGCCGCTAAGAAGGCTCCGGCTAAAAAGAAGGTCTCCAAGAAAGATTCGACGAGCAAGAAATCCGCGAGCCCCTGATTGGCTCGTGGCGGCTATCGTTCTGGCTAGCACTTCACCGCGTCGCCATGCGCTGCTGACCGCAGCGGGCTATTTCTTTGACGCCGTAGATCCGGGCGAGGATGGGCCTTCGTTGGCCCGCACGCCTGATGGGCGGGTCTTGGACCACGCGCGGTACAAGGCTCAATCCGGACAGGCGCAAGCGCCGCGGCGAGTTGTCTTGGCCTCAGACACCCTTGTCTGGTGCGCGGGAGAATTTCTACCGAAGCCACTCGATCGTTCTGACGCTGCGCGCATGCTGGCATTATTGGCTAAGCGCGATCACGAGGTCTGGACCGGAGTCTGCGTCCTAAGTAAACATGGGCAGGTACACGAAGGTGCCTCGATGGCGCGCGTGCGATTTGGCGAAATCCCAGCCGTCGAGGCCGAGGCCTACTTGGGAGGCTCAGAATGGGCCGACAAGGCCGGGGCTTACGCCATCCAGGGCACTGCAAGCCGATGGTGCGAACTGATCGAGGGCGACTACGAAACTGTAGTTGGCCTGCCGTTGAAGCTTGTTTCCGAGCTTCTAGCCGCGGCGGGGGCTTGTCCGGATCGGCCCGGTGGTTAGAATCTTTGGTCCGGCGTCTTCGCCCGCCCTCGCAGAAAGATGAAAGAAGGCATCCATCCTGAGCAGTACCGCCCTGTGGTTTTTCGTGACCGCAATGCGGGCTTCTCCTTTTTAACCAAGTCGACCGTGCGTACCGATGAAACGGTCGAGTGGGAAGACGGCAACGAGTACCCCGTCTACAACGTCGAGATTAGCTCGGCGTCGCATCCGTTTTACACGGGTAAGCAGACCTTCGTCGACGCCTCAGGTCGTGTCGATCGCTTCAATAAGCGCTACGGCCGCAAGTAGGTTTGCACGGGCTCGTAGCTTCAGCTGCATGCCCGCCTTTTGTCTATGGACCTCGTCGAGATCCTACGCGGCCGCGTCCGTGTTTTTGAAGAGCGCCGCGCCGAACTCGAGGAGGCGGCGGCGGACCCTGAGCGCGCCGGCAAGCCGGACTACCCGCGAATTCTGCAAGAGCTTGGCTCCTTACAAAAAGTCCTTGGACCCTGGGGCGACTTCCTAGCGACGCATGAGTCGCTACAGGAAGCGGGTGAGCTTGCGGCGGGGGACGATCCAGAAATGGTCGAGCTCGCTCAGGAAGAGATACCGGGACTTGAGTCTCGTTACTTTGAGCTCGAGGAAGATATCCTCGATCGTGTCCTTGAGGATGATGAGGATGCTGACCGCCCGGCCATCGTCGAGATTCGCGCCGGCGCTGGCGGCGACGAGGCCGCGATTTTTGCCGGCGATCTATTGCGGATCTACCTGCGGTACGCCGATCTTCAGGGTTGGAGGCACGAGATCATCGACTCATCGGATTCCGAAATGGGAGGCTTCAAGGATGTCTCCTTCAAGCTCACTGGCGAAGACTGCTTCAGGCTCATGCGTTTCGAGTCGGGTGGCCACCGTGTCCAGCGTGTGCCGACCACTGAAACTCAGGGGCGCATTCACACTTCTGCCGCGACGGTCGCTGTGATGCCCGAGGCTGAGGAGGTCGATCTTGAAATCCGCGACGACGACCTCGAATGGACAGCAATGCGTTCCGGTGGCCCTGGTGGCCAGAATGTCAATAAGGTTGCTTCGGCCGTACGCGTGGTGCACAAGCCCACCGGCATTGCTGTGAAGTGCCAGGTCGAAAAGTCGCAGATTCGCAATAAAGAGCTCGCCCTCAAGCTACTGCGCGCGCGGCTCTACGAAATCGAACGCGAAAAGCGTGATTCTGAGCGTTCTGACCTGCGTAAATCGCAGGTCGGCTCCGGCGACCGCAGTCAGCGGGTCCGCACCTACAACTGGCCGCAAAATCGAGTGACCGACCACCGCCTCGGCGAGAACTTCAGTCTCGAGCAAGTCCTAGAGGGCAAGCTCGACGGTATCTTGGCCGCCCTACAGAAGGCCAAGCGTGAAGAACTGATCGCCGCCCTCTAGCCCCCAACTACTATGAGCGAGAACCAAGACAGTCCGGTCCTCTCCTTGAAAGACTCTTTCGAAGTCATCGAGGAAACTCAGACCTCAACCCCGCCCGATTCCTCAGCTGCGCAAGCTGGCGTTGCCGGAGTTGCGGGCGCCTCTCCCTTTGATCCTCCACTAGGCCCAATTCGCAGCGCGAATGCGTGGGGTTCAATGGGGCTGGTTATGGCGGTTGCTGGCCTACTTGGCCCTTGGGCTGATACGGGTGGCAATCTAATCCACGGCGCGCTTCTGTCGATCACTGTTTGGTTTTTGGTTCGCGGTGGTTTCTTGGCCGTGCAGCGTACGGGTGCCTCTGTGCCGCCAGCGCTTCCTTTGGCCTTGATGATTTATGGCATTCTCCGCGTCTCCCTTTCAGGTGGAATGGGCTCACTCGGTTGGCAAGAGTCAGGGGGCGCTATGGGCGTTTCAGGTGCATTGATGACCATCATCGGTGGCCTGCTCGGTTTCTTGATGCCACGTACCGTTGCCAAGAAGAAGGATGCTAAGTTGCCTCCAGCGGGTTCGCCACTGCAGCTCGACAAACAGTTCAGCCGTTCACTGATGGCTTATTTAATGGTCTTCTTCGGCTTACAAATGAACTGGACCGATACGTCGGTGGGCACGGACTCATTGTTTGGCGTTTTCACAATGCTTTTTGCCATGCTCATGGTTTGGGCTTCGTGGGTAGCTATGTGGCAGTTATGGCAGAAGCCGCTAGTGCTAGGCAAACTGGGCATGCTGCTCTTTATCGCTCCAATGGAAGTTCTCGCCATGGGTATCGTTGGCCTGATCCGAACCGGTATGCCAGGGAAGATAGGCATGGTGGATGACGCATACCCGGGCTCGATCGAAGGCGGCTTCCTCGCCTACGGTGGTGGCCCATTGCTTATTACGATCGCGGGTTGCTATGCCCTCTATCTAGTTTTCGCGGGCGCCAAGGAGGCGCAGGCCATGGTCAAAGAGCGCCGTGCTCAAGAGGTCGAAGCGCGCAAGGCTGCCCGCGCCAAGAAGAAAGACGATAGCGCGGCTGGTGAAGAGGGTGCAGGCGGCAAGAAGGCTGAGAAGTAAATCGTGAGCAATTTGCCCCGCCGCCCGCAGAGCCTCCAAGAGGAGCTGCGAGCGGCTTCGCGATTTCTCGCGACTGCCGGCAGCGAGGACGCGCGGCTGGAAGCTGAGATGCTGGCAGCGCACATCCTCGGCGTCGAACGCATGGAGCTACTGCTGCGCGACGAATCTCTCTCGGAATCCCAGAGGGCGACTTTGGAGGGTTTGCTGCAGCGCCGTGCCGTGGGTGAGCCTGTCGCCTATCTCGAGGGTAGCCGCGGTTTCTGGGGGCTGGAGTTTCTGGTTGACCCTCGCGTGCTGATTCCGCGGCCCGATTCTGAATTGCTAATAGTGGCAGCCTTGGAGATTGCTGTCACCGAGATGGGGACGGTAAGCGACTGGGGCACCGGCTCGGGAGCCCTGTTATTGAGCTTCCTGCACGAGCGGCCAGGTTGGCGGGGCATTGCGGTCGATCAATCCACCGACGCATTAGCTGTCGCTAGAGCCAATATTGTGGCCTTGGGACTGCAAGGCCGCGCACGCTGTTTGGAGAGCGACTGGGGCGAGCAGATTGATGATGCGAGCCTAGATCTCATCCTGTGCAACCCGCCTTATATTGAGCCTAGCGAAGAGCTCGGTCCGGGAGTCGCCGAGTATGAGCCTCACGAAGCCTTGTTCGTTGAGCCGGGAAAGCCTTATGCACACTACGAACAGGTGCTGGCTGATGCCGCTCGCGTCCTACGGCCGGGTGGCTCCATTGTCTTCGAGGTTGGCCGTGCGCGGATCGATGGCGTCATCCGTCGTGCGCGTGAGGCCGGCTGGGCCGTCGTAGACCAACGCCGGGATCTGGGAGGGGTGTGGCGCTGCCTCGCCTTACAGCGAGGGGATCTTTAGTCGAACACTCGGGCTAAGTAGTCCTTCAGGTCGCGCAGGCTGTTGCCATTAAGGTGCTGGAAGAACACGGCAACTTCGTAGTGCCCCAGAGTTGGGGAGAGGCGCTCACAGCGCACTACAGCGCCTTCGCCCGAAACTTGCGGGGAATCGTCGCCTTCAGTTGGGAGCTCAATCTCAAACTTGACACGGGTCATCATGGCGACTGGGCTATCTGCGAAAAATGCGACGCCGGACTGAGAAATTTCCCGCACTCGCAGGGGTGAGCCGGAGCCAGCTAGCTTCAGCGGCAGATCCGGTACGGCGAATCGGGGATGCGCGCGGCGCTCTTGCTTTAGATCGGTCAAAACAGTTGTGGGGGTAGAACGGAGGAGAGGGGCTTGGGAAGCCCGGGCCAGCTGTTTAGAATGGCCCAGTCGGGGCTGGTTTGTCCAGTAGAACCCGGCTCCGTATATATGGCTTCCTTCAATCGAGTAATTCTGATGGGCAACCTGACCCGTGACCCCGAGGTCCGGCAGGCCCAAAATGGCACCCACATCGTCAAGGCCGGGATCGCCGTCAACGAGCGCATGCCTGATGGCCAGGGTGGGTGGAAAGACGAGCCGAGCTTCTTCGACTGCGTGATCTTTGGCAAGCGTGGCGAAGCATTCAGTCGCTTCATGAAGAAGGGGAGCTCCTGTCTAATTGAAGGAAAGCTGCGCCAGGGGCGCTGGCAAGATCGTGAGACTGGCCAGAATCGCTCCAAGATCGAGGTTGTCGTCGATAACTGGGAGTTTGCTGGCGGACGTGGGGATGGGCAGGGCGGTGGTGAGCAGTCGATGACCCCAGCAGCTGCGCCGGAGTTTCCAGGCCCGAGCGACTTCGGCGGGGGCAGTGCTCCGACTTCAAAGGGAGGGGGAGGTGATGGCGCCTCCTTCCCGGACGACGTCCCCTTCTAACGAAAAGGTTATGCGAGTCTTGCTCTTCGCCGGATTGGCGGAAGCTTGCGGGAAACGCTCACTCGAAGTAGACGAGATCGTTAGCAGCGTGGCCGAATTGCGCACGTTTTTGGAGCGTGCACATCCCGAGCTGGTTTGGCAAGGCGTGCGCATTGCGGTTAATCAGGAGTATGCCGACGATGCACGTGCATTAACTGGGCGGGAAGAGATCGCGGCAATCCCACCTGTGTCAGGAGGCTGAAGGTGACTGACTCCTCTCTAGTTTGGTTCTCTCTGCAGGAGGGGCCCTTGACGAGTGACAGTCTGCGTGCACGCGTTGCCGGGCCGGACGCTGGCTGTGTGATCGAGTTCCGTGGTACGGTCCGCGGCACAGCGCGGGGACTTGAAGTCGAGCGACTTGAGTACGAAGCATATTCAGAAATGGTCGAAGGGGAGATGCTGAAAAATGTCAACGAGGTCGT
>JAKVCF010000127.1 GCA_022447335.1 Planctomycetota bacterium
GACATTCAGTGCAAGGTGATGACCATCCAGCTGTAGTCCCCATGCACCCTTGCCGCGCGGATCCCCGAACAAGCCCACCCAGTAATAGTCGTGACCGTACATCGGGAGCGACCCTTTTTCTGGCTTCGCAAAACCTTCCATTAGGATGTCATCGCCGCGCATGATGCCAGTCACTTGCAAGTAACCTCCGCTGCTCAATACCGTGCGTAGTAATGCATGGGCGGCACGACGTTGTGCGTCGCTCATCTCACCGAAGGCCACTCCTTTGCGCGCGAACATCAGGTGCGGAAGATTACTCCATGAGCGACGCTCCGGGTCGTCCATTGCAAACAGAGCCTGCTCTTGCAACACATCAGGTAAAGAATCGAGCCATGCCACGGCAGCAGTCCGGGCCTGTGCTTCAACGCTAAAAACAGGAATAGAACGTGAAGTCGCCTGGACAAAGCCGACAATCAGCGCGAAGAGGAGGAGAATAGGAAAAGTACGCACAGGGAAAGATCGGCGCGGAGCGGCCTTCTCCCACTCTAGCGCGCGGCTTCGCGGGCGAAGTCACTTCCTTGCAGAGCCGCGATGATCCCGTCAGCCTGCAATGGATCGAGCGGCACCAGATTTTCACACCATTGTGCCGGCCGCGGACTACCCTCGGTACAGTCGACGAAAAGCTGCGAATTGTCGCAATACTCATGAAGCGCTGAATCCCAGTAATAGTTGACAGCAATGCCACGGCTGCGCAGGAAATCGCGAAGCGCGTCTCGTCTATTCGTCGCAAAGGGGACGCGGAACCAGCGCACGTCATAACGAGCATCTCCCGGGTCGAGGAATCGTAAAGGGCAATCAGCAACCAACCGCTCTTGGCCCTCCTTCATAGCCAAAAAGACTGATTCGGATTGATCGAGCGCCTCAAGCGTCTTCCGCCGCGCAACGCCACTAAGAGGATGGCGGTAGAAACGGTCATGAAAGCTCATATAGTCATCGAGCAGTGCATCGCTTCGCACGTCGGCGCGCTTGTCAGTCATTGCCGAGAAGTCGGGGTGATGCCGACTGCGAAAACTGCGTTCGACAACGCCTGATTCCTGCTTGCGCCGAGCCTGCCGCCATCTGGACAAACCCGGCAGGGCGTGACGCAGCATAGCCTTGAATGGAGAAAGTATGCGGTCCTTGCCCTGCGGGCGATACAGCAATTCGTGCGCGCGCCGCGCAGCCGCCTGCAGGAACTCCTCGTCCTCACTTAGCAACACTCCCCCCTTCGCGCCGGGCAAAAATTTCGAGATACTAAGAAAGGTCGCTTCGCCAACAGTCCCAACTAAACGCGACCCACACTTGGAACCCGCAAATCCGTGCACAGCATCCTCGAGCAACTCGATGCCGTGCTCGCGCGCCAGAGCCTCGAGTGCATCGAGATCCTCGGGACACCCAAAGAGATGCGTAGTCAAAATGGCACGCACCTTGGTCCGCTCGGTCAGCACGCGCGCGATCTCACCTGGACGTAGATTCCCACTGCGCGCATCGACGTCGACAAAAACCGGCCTGAGCCCTGCAACGATCAAACTGGCGAGCACCGAATCCGATTGAACCGGCGAGAGGATAATTTCATCACCTTCGCTGTAACGCTCAAGGAGTGTCACCAAGATGCCCAAGCGGCACGAAGGCAAGTGCAGTCCGGGTCGACCGTAGTGTTTCCGGAAATAATGCGTAAAACGATCGTTCATCACTCTTGGCCGGACCGCATCGCCGCAAGTTGGACCGGATCTGGATTGCCACCCGAAATCGTCACGGCGACACGCAAAGGGTTTTCTGCGCTGCGCCCTGCGAGCAGGTGGTCCGGCAACAGGCCTGCCGTCACTGCACTGTAGGCACAGGCTCCAGCCGGCTCGACAACTTCGGCAAACCACCCCTCTTCGCTGTTCACCAACCGGCGTTGCGCAGCGAAGATTGTCGCATCGTCTGGAGTGAGCACCCCGTTGAGCGTGCGAGAGCAAATCGCGATGTTAAGGGCGCCAGATGCCGGCGGACAAAGCCCCTGCACTTCGGTACTGATTTCCTCAATCACCACCGGCTCTTGCGCAGCTAACCCATCTCGCATTGATGGTGAACCAATGGGCTCGACACCATAAATGTGAATCACATCGCCGAGCGCACGCCGCAGAGCAAGTGAACTGCCCGATGACAAGCCGCCACCACCAACGCAGATCAGTACTACCTCGACTTCTGGCCAATCCTGCGCAAGCTCCAATCCCACCGTGCCAGCCCCTTCAATCGTACCGAGACGATCATAAGGATGAATGAGCGCGCGACCTTCTTCGGCACAGCGCACCGTCACCACATCGGCATCGATGCGATCTTTCGCTAGCACCACTTCTGCGCCCTCTGCCCGACACGCCTCAATCTTGTTTGGATAGGCGTTCTTCGGCATCACAATTGTGGCTGGAACTCCCGCCACGCGGGCCGCCCAAGCCAGCGCTCGACCGTGGTTCCCTGAACTGGAAGCCACCACGCCAAGTACACGCTCTTCGTCGCTAAGGCACGCAATGTTATTGCACGCCCCCCGAGCCTTGAAAGATCCGGTCACCTGCCGATTTTCCATCTTGCCACGCAGATCGATGCGACGGTCGTCGCAAGGCAGCGAGAGCAGCGGCGTGCGCACCAAATGTGGCGCAATCCGAGCTGCGGCCGACTCGAAATCGATCGACTCGAAATCCTGGCCGAAATCTTCCGGCGACGCAATATGCGATGCCATAGACGGATTCTAGGAGTGCGCGTCGGCGCCCCCAAGCCCGTGAGTGGTTTCCGGGTAAGCTTGTGCAGGGTTCCCACGCGCCGCCACCCCGCTGGAATCCACCCTCTCTGCACGATGCCTGCCTTGCCCTCGTCGTCGAATTGCTCCGAATCCGGATGGTCTTGGCTCGCCCTCTTAGCAAGCATTCTCACTTTCTGGAGCGCGGCCCTCTGGGCACCTGCTTCCGAAAAATTGGAGCGCAAACAAGACCCGGTAAAGGTCAACTACGAAACCGAAATTGGCCCCCTAATGAAGCGCTACTGCTTCGAGTGCCATGGCGCAGAGAAGCAGAAAGGTGACATCCGCCTGGATGTACTCGATCCGGACATCGTGCACGGACCTGATACCGAGGGATGGCATACCGCGCTGGACATGATCAACGGCGGCGAGATGCCGCCTCGCCGCGCGAAGCAACCCACGGACGAGGAACGCCGACTTCTCGTCGCTTGGATGACTAGTGGCCTGGAGCTCGCAGCCGATCGCAAGAAGGGCGAACTGCAAACCGTTGTCCGCAGACTCAATAAACCGCAATACACGCACACGCTGCAAGAGCTGCTTGGCCTGGACATCGACTTTGGTCGACCGCTTCCGGATGATGGCAAGTCGCACATGGGCTTCAGCAACAACGGCGAAGTCTTACAAGCTTCACAACTACATATTGAGACCTATCAAAAGATCGCACGGAAGGCCCTAGAACAGGCGATTGTGATTGATGATCGCCCCGAGCCTAAACGCTACCGTGTCACCTTCGGCAAGGGTATCGGGCAGGGAAGTCTGGCGGGGCAGACTGGCGGCTTCCAGTCGGTCCCACTGGCAACAGATGATTTTCTGCTTGAGACCCTCGATGCGAAAGGTCAGTCCATAGAGCCGAATAACGAAGCCGAGCGCATGGCCATGGATCAGGTGCGACGCAAAATCTCGGTCGGTCTGCGCGGATCGTCAGGCAGCCGATTCCGTGTTGTCGAAAATGGCATGGTGCTTTATGGAGCACTTCCCCATCGTGAGGTGGCTCCGGGATCCTGGCAGGGACCCTCGCCCAATGTGAAAATGGAGCTACAGCGCGTCTTCCCAGATGAAGGGGATTTTGCCATGCGCGTACGGGCGTCACGATCACCACTGATTCGCACACAGGAGCGCGTACTGATCCCAGTCGATCCGCCCCAGTCAATAGCCTTCACACGTGAGGGTATCGCAGTAGCCCCGATTGGCGCCACGGTGTTACGCGCTAAGAATGCCCGCAACCCGCTAAACCTCGAAGCCAAAGGTGATGCACTACTCCCCATCGATATCCCAGCGAACTCCGAAGCTAGTTATGAGTTCGAAGTCGAGGAGGCTGGCTATTTCCAAATTGACATAGTACACCCGCCAGCTCCAATCGATGCGATGCCGTCGGCCCGCCTCAGCCTGGAGAAACTCACACTCGATACGCGCCTGCAACTAACCGGCGCTCAGCTGCAAGAACCTAGACTGGTGACCTCGCTTGGCGCAGCCTTCCTCCCGGAAGGCAAGCACCAATTCAAAATCGGCGGCCGCTTCTTCGTTGGCTTTGAGTCGTTGATCATCACGCCGATTCCGCAAGATCATCCAGCGGTCGCACCGCTGCGAGCGGCCACGGCGGCCAAGGAGGCCGAATTGATGGCCAAGCGACCCGCGCTGCGCGCCTTTGTCGGGACCCGTACGGACGACGGAATGGACTATGAGACCTTTAGTCGTTCTCAGGTAGTCGATACACCTATTGGCGCCCCGGAAACTTACACCTTCTATGGCCGCCTCGAAAACCTACCGCTACCAGCTCCGGAGTCTGGCGACACCGAAATCCTATCTGGCTTCTCACTGTTTGGAGTCTGGAACGATCACCTAACGAAGTCCTCCCAAGATCCAGGGCCTCCGCTACTGATCGAATCGATCGAAATCGAAGCACCCTACTTCGAACAGTGGCCACCAGCCTCACATCAGCGAATCTTCTTCGCCTCCCAGGATCAGGACAACGAGGAGGTTTATGCACGCGCGGTCATTGCCCGCTTCCTCGAGCGCGCCTTCCGCCGCCCAGTCAGCAAATCAGTCACCGATCGCTACTACAGCTTCTGGCTAGCAGAACGCAATGATTACGAAAGCTTCGAAGAAAGTATGCGTGAGGTTTTGATCGCAGCTCTCTGCTCGCCCAACTTCCTATTCTTAGCTGAACCGGAAGCGCTGCAATATGCCCTCGCGACACGCCTAAGCTACTTCCTATGGAATGCTCCACCTGACCCGGAACTACTCGAGCTCGCCGAATCTAAACTGCTTGATACTGAACTCGAACGCCAGGTTGATCGCCTGCTGGACGATAGTCGCATGGAAAAATTCGTGCGCTCTTTTGCGCACGAATGGCTGCGCCTCGACCGCCAAGAACTGACAACGATCGATGCGCGACGCTTCCCGGCGTATACGCGCTTTGTCAAGCGCGACATGGCTGAAGAAACCTATGAGTTCTTGCGCTATGTCATCGAACAAGATCTCCCGGTCAACACATTGATCGATTCCGACTTTGCGATGCTCAACCAAAACCTCGCGGAGTTTTATGGTATTAGCGGCGTGGAGGGCAATCACTTCCGCCCTGTACTTCTCGATCCTTCACTCGGGCGTGGAGGCCTGCTTTCGCAAGGCGCTTTCCTGGTCGGCCATTCAGATGGACGTCAGCCGCACCCGATTAAGCGCGCAGTCTGGATTAAGGAGAAGATTCTGGGCGACGAGCCTCCCGCCCCGCCTCCAAATGTGCCGCAACTCGATCCCGAAACTCCGGGCTTCGAGAAGCTAACGCTAAAAGAGCAACTCGAGTTACACCGAGACAACCCTTCGTGCCACGATTGTCACGCGGGCATCGACCCATTCGGAATCGCATTTGAGCACTACAACGCCGTCGGTCTATTGGAAGAAGAGCGCGCCGGCCGACCGATCGATGCCAGCACCGTGCTGCCAGACGGCACCCAGATCGACGGGGTTTCTGAGCTGAAACGTTATATTCTCGAGCAGCAACGCCTCGAATTCGTACGTGCGCTGGTCGAGCACCTCCTCTCATATGCCTTGGGCCGCGATCTCAACTTTGCCGATGAAGAGGAAGTTTCACAGATCGTGGGCTACGTGGAGGAGCGCGGCGCCTCCACTCGCGCGGTTCTTCGCGGAATCGTGCTCAGCCCGTCCTTCTCCATGCGTTAAGGTAGACGAGGCCCTCCACACGTCATGAGCCGCAAGTCCTGGCAACTCGATCGCCGCAGCTTCCTTCGGGGGCTCGGCGTAGCCTGTGCACTCCCCTATCTGGAGGGCATGTCGTGGGCGCGCCCTGCGCGCGATATCACCAAGCCGAAGCGCATGGTGTTCGTCTACTTCCCAAACGGCTGCAGCTTGCCCGAGCGCAATGATGCCGAAAACGCAAAGTGGCGATGGTTCCCGCTCAATCCGGGCAAAGACTACGAGTTCACCGAAGTACTTAGGCCACTCGAAGCTTACCGTGAACAGATGACTCTGCTCGGTGGACTGAGCCACCCAAAGAGTCGCGAACTACTCGGTCACCTGGCAGGTGACACCTGGTTGACTGCCGGGGATGTGCGGGGTGACCGCTACCAAAATCTAGTTTCAGTCGACCAGATCGCGGCACACGCACTGAAGAAGTACACGCGCTACCCCTCGCTGGTGCTGTCAGTAGATGGCGGCGTCGGCTACAAGTCACGGGTCTCGACCATGTCTTTCGATGCGACGGGCAAGCCGGTTCCGGCTGAACACCGTCATCGCGCGACCTTCGAACGCTACTTCGCGCCAAATGGTGGAACTAGCAACGAGTACCGCCGCAAGAGCCTCGCACAGGGAAAGAAAATCGTTGACCTGGTTCTCGAAGACAGCAAAGACCTCAAGAAGAAGCTCAGCGATAAAGATCGAGAAAAGATGGATGAGTACTTGGACTCGCTGAACTCGGTCGAAGAGCAGGTT
>JAKVCF010000128.1 GCA_022447335.1 Planctomycetota bacterium
CTCGCTTGGGAGAGGGTAGAATACGGGACCCGAAAGGTTTCGGAGAATCGTAATGATCCGCATCATCTTTGTGCCGTTCCTCGGCTGCCTAGCCCTCGCTTCGTTGGTTTTCGCTCCGCTCGCTTGCGGCAGCAGCGAAGAGCCGACTCCTTCTGTCATCGACGACAGCATCAGCGCTCCGGCCGAGTTGCCGGAGACTCCGGATGAGGTTCCGAAAGAAGAGTTGGCAGAAGAGGTCGTTCCTGACGTTTCCGCGCCCGCGCCTGTTGCCGAAGAGGTGCAGCAGAGCCTTACGGCCGAAAATGCGCCCGAGCTTTCGCCCGAGCTTCAGCATGCTTTGGTCTTTTCGGTGGGCACCCCGCGTCTGTACCAGAAGTTGCAGGCTATGCTGATCGATGGCGAGTTCGAGCGTCGCAAGTCCGCTGGCCTGCGCGTCGACTTTGCGGAAGTGACCGCGCTCGACGTGGAGCAGCGCATCGAGCGCACCATCGGCGAGTTCGTCGACAAGAACCCCGATCTTGATTTCTGGGCTCAAGTCACCGCGGCGGGCTTTGACGAAGAAGGTTATCGGGCGGAGATGCGCCGCAATCTTCAGTTGGAGCGGTTGTACTTTCCGCCGAACGTGGAAGACTGGCCGACGGACCTTTTGAAGGAAGTCTTTGGTGGCGAAGAGGAAGGTTCGCTTTACACCACCATGGTGTCGAAGCTCCCGGAAGAGCTTGCCAAGCAGAAGGCTGCTGGTCAATCGGGCGAGATTCACCCGACCACGATGCAGGTTTTCCTGCGTCCGCACATCTTCGGCCACTTGATGGATCAGGCCGAAATTCTCTACCCGTTCGATAGTCTGCCGGAAGGTGTTTGCCTGCGCGTCAACGGCAAAGACGCTATGACACTCGACCTATTGAAGGGATTTGCTGATGTGGTTTCCGACATCGAATTGCAGCGTGCCCAGCAGTGGGTCGACGTGGTTTCGAAGACACGTGCTGCATTGGAAGAGAAGGGCCTACTGATCAGCAGTGAGGACATCCTCGCGCTGGTCGCGGATGAGCGTAAAGAGTACGAAGGTTCGGTGGTGACTTACGAGCAGATCGCACTTGAGTTCATGGGTTTCCCGAGCATGGAGCTGTACCACCAGTACAAGCAGCTTCGTGAGTCTTTCCGTAAAACTCTTCCAGACCCTTTCACCGAAGAGGCGCTTGATGCCCATCTCACCAGCCGCCTGAATTTCATTGGCAATGGTCAGGCCAATGCCGAAGTGATTTTGGTTTCGGCGCGTGACCTCGACACCGGCGTTTGGCCACGCAACGCTTCCTGGGAGGCGGCTCGTAAGCGTTCCGAGAACATTGTGAGCGAATTGCTTGCTGAGAAGCCGTGGAACGAAGTGCTTAACCAGTACAGCGAATATCCGGCTCGCACCCGTGGCTCGCAGCCCGGCATGCCCCAGCCGCAGCGCGGTCGGTTTGGATCTCAGATGCGGAACCCGCTACGCCAGTTCGTTGGTGAGAATGACTTCACCGACTTTTTGCTCGGCAACTCGATTGCAGATCACGTCTTCTTTGATGCCGAGCCGGGGGCGATTTACGGGCCGGTGGAAGGCGTGTACGGCTTCTACGTCTATAAGCTGAACTCTCGGTCGGAGCCGACCAAGCAGCCGGATTGGCGTAATAACGAGCGTGATGGTTACTTTGTGCGTGACGATTACCTGAACATCAAGTTCTTAGACTTCGTCGCCGAGGTGCTGGCTCGCTAAGCTGCAGGGGCGCCCTCGTGCGCCTTGCCTCTGACTTGGCCCGTCGTGCCCGATTCCGCGAGACGGCCCGCCGTCTCGGCCCATATCTGAGTCGCTACCGCGGCACGGCGTTGTTGATTGTCGTTCTCGGCGCGGTCGCGGCGGCGGGTGGGCTGATGACGCTGATTCTGATTGACCGGCTGGTCAATCTACTTTTCTCGGAGCAACCGACTGCAGTCAACGAAATCGGTGGGGCGGAGGCCTCGCTGCTTGATCGTTTTTCGGAAGGCTGGCTGCTACCCAAGCTCGAAGGGGTCGCGCTCTTCGGCTGGAGCTCTGGGGTCACCACAGTAGCCATTCTGGTCGGCTTGATGGTCGGCGCGGCGGTGGTCTTTTCAGTACTTCAGTACATCTTCTTGCGGCTTTCGCGCATGATCGGCATTTGGATGATCGTCGACTTGCGTCAGGATTTAGCTGATCATTTGTTGAGGCTGGGCATGCGCTTTCATGGTGGACGCCGCATGGGCGATGTGGTGTCGCGTATGACGGCGGATGTCAGTACGAGCTTGCGCTTGCTCAATATTTTGGTTGAGGAGCTCATTCAAGGGCCATTCAATATCTTAGCTTCGCTGTTCTTAGCCTATGTAGCTGCGCCCACTGCGACGATGGCTATGTTGGCCTTCGTTCCATTGTTGGCTTGGCCAGTCATGAAGATCGGTCCGCGCGTTCGCCGTCGCAGCACACGCTCGCAGGAGAAGCTTGGCGATACCACGCAGTCATTGATGGAAATGCTGGCAGGGATTCGCGTGGTTAAGGCATTTCGTCTAGAAGATGTTCAGGGCGAGTCCTTCCGGTCGGCAAATCAAGAGTTCGTCGACCAAACGGACCGTATGGTGCGTGCACAGGCCGTGAGTCGCGGTATTACGGCCTTTCTTGCGCAGGCGGGGATGGGGCTAATCGTTGGCGCAATGGTGCTGGTGCAGCTGGCCGGCATGGAGATCTTCTCGGATGCGGGCAAGATGACCCTGTTCTTTCTCGGCATTGGCACGATGTTCGCGCACGTAAAGCGCCTGACCAAGGCGCTCTCGAACATCTACGTTTCGATGGGTGCGACGGACCGTATCTTTGAGGTTTTCGATTTACCGCTCGATGACATTCGTTCTGACGAGGGTGCGGAGTTTGAGGGTATGGGTGAGTCGATTGTATTCGAGGGCGTAGGCTTTGATTACGGTAGTGGAGATCGCCCTGCGCTGTCCGATGTCAGTTTTGAGGTAAAGTGTGGTGAGCGCATTGCGTTGGTGGGGCCGAGCGGTGCTGGTAAGAGCACCCTGCTGGATCTATTGGCGCGCTTCTATGAGCCCACGATTGGCCGTATTCTTGTCGATGGTCAGTCGCTGGCTGGGTTGCGTCGTGACCACTGGCTTGATCGCCTGGCTGTGGTTTCACAACGTCCTTTCTTATTCCAGTCGACGCTAGCGGAGAATGTGCGTCTTGGACGTGCCGATGCGAGTGAGGAGGATATCTTGATGGCGCTCGAGGCGGCGCAGCTAGGCGATATGGTCGACGAGTTGCCGGAAGGATTGCAGACCGATGTTGGCGAACAGGGCGCGCGCCTAAGTGGTGGCCAAGCTCAGCGTGTAACGATTGCCCGCGCTCTGCTGCGCGATGCAGATCTTCTGTTGCTCGATGAGGCGACCTCAGCGCTTGATAGCGAAAGTGAGCGTAAGGTCCAGGGCGCGCTACACCGCCTGTTGGCGGGCCGCACGGCTTTCGTGATTGCCCACCGACTTTCGACC
This sequence comes from Planctomycetota bacterium, assembly GCA_022447335.1. Taxonomy (GTDB): domain Bacteria; phylum Planctomycetota; class UBA1135; order UBA1135; family UBA1135. The sequence goes on from JAKVCF010000128.1 coordinate 3,526, forward strand.
ATCCAAGACTGTGATCGCATCTTCGTACTCGAAGAAGGGGGCATTATCGAAGATGGCACCCATGAAGCATTGGTCGCGCAAGGTGGGGTTTATGCGCGGATGTGGGAACTGCAGTCGCTCGGCGAGGACAGTAACGCTAACGGCGACGCTTAAACTGTCGGGCCGATTAGTACTACAGCGGTTACATCGACGGCTTTGATTTCGGCGTCTACACCTTCGCGAGTCTTGCCTTTGAGGTTGACGCGATCGACCGGTAGCGCGAGCAGATCTGCCAAGTGCCGCCGGATGTTGTCACGTTGCGGGGCAATTTTGGGCTGGTCGCACTGTACGACGAGGTCGACTGACCAGCAGTGCAGGCCGATGGCGGCGAGGCGCTCGATCGCTGCTTGTAGAAAGGATTCCGAGGCTACGCCCTGCCAGGTTGGATCAGTATCCGGGAACAAAGTGCCTAGGTCTTCAAGTCCGGCCGCGCCGAGCAGTGCATCGGTGAGCGCGTGCAGTACAGCGTCGCCATCTGAGTGACCATCCGGGCCGACCGGGCAGTCGCCGAATAGTACGCCGCCAAGCCAGCAAGCGCGATCAGGGACCAGGCGGTGGCGATCGGTTCCAAGGCCGATGCGGGGCAGGGAGTCAGGTAGTGAGGTCATCGAGCGGCCATCCAAGCTTGCGCCAGTGCGAGATCGTCGGGCGTGGTGAGTTTGAAGTTGCTGGTCGGCGCTGGAACCAAGGTAGGGTGATGGCCTGCGTGTTCGAGCAACATGGCTTCGTCCGTTGGTAGGCCTTGCATGGTGGTGTCCCAAGCGGCGAAGGCTGCAAGCAACCAATCTCGGCGCGCCCCTTGTGGCGTTTGCGCTCGCCATAGGCCTTGGCGGGGCAAGGTTTCGGCGACTTGACCACCAGATCCTTCACGTTTGAGCGTGTCGGCTAGTGGTGCGGCAGCGAGTGCTGCACCTTGTTCGCGTGCGGCGCGCGCAACCGCGTCGATCGTTTCAGGGCGAATTAGCGCACGAGCTGCGTCGTGTACCAGCACAAGAGAACTGTCTGGTGAACTGGCTTCGCAGCCCTGGCGCGAGGAAAGCCAGCGCTCTGCGCCGCCGGGTACGCAGTGGGTAGCGCCGAGCGCTTCGGCGCTGGTTTGGAATTGCTCAGCGAGAGCTTCGTGATCGTCCTCATTCATGACAACGATGATCTCGCGGCAGCAGGAGGCGGCGGTCAGGCTGCGAAGCACATGAGCGAGCACCGGCTCGTCGCCTAGCGCGAGCAGAGCCTTGTTCTTATCGCCCATTCGCCGCCCTTGGCCGGCGGCAACGACGACCATTGTGGTATCGGCCTGCATTGTGCGAATTCTAGCAACTGGAAGGCGCCCGGGCCTGGGGCTGCGAGCTAGCATGGGGTGGTGGCGGAAACCGTACTTGGCATTGATCCCGGGACCCAGCGAGCAGGTTGGGCTCTAGTGGGGCGTTGCTCCGATGGGCGAGCAATGCATGTCGCTAGTGGCGCGTGGTCTTTGGGTGGTAGCCGTGTCGAAGTAGCCGATCGCCTAGTGCGCCTACGCGAAGAAGTTGCGGCTCTTCTGCTTGAGTTTCGTCCGGAGATGCTGGCGATCGAATCGGCTTTCTTCGGCAAGAATGCGCGCAGTGCGCTCCGGCTTGGTGAAGCTCGAGGAGTCGTTCTGCTGACCGCACGAGAACAGGGCATGACGGTGCTGGAGCTCGCGCCTGCATTGGTCAAGCGACGTGTGACCGGAGCCGGTGCTGCCAGCAAGGAGCAGGTGGCGCGACTAGTCGCCGCTCAGCTCGATCTCGACGAAGCCGAGTTTGATTGCGCCGACCAAAGTGATGCGATTGCGGTCGCCCTATGCGGGCTGATTGAGTCGCAGGCAAGCGCATCGTCAGTTGCTGGCAGGAAGAGTGGACTGCCGCGGGGGGCTTCGCTGCAGTGAGTAAGTCGCAGAAAGGTATGCGCAAGGAGATCCGACAGGCGCTAATGCGGCGACCCGAGTGGGTGGAGCCAGGGGTTCTATTGCAGGATCAATCGATCAAGTTGCCCGGAGAGGCTGGCAAGTTACGTCTACACGGTGTCGATGTGCTTGGTCGCCCTTGCTTGGTTGGCGTGTTTCGCGAGCTCGATGCAGCTGCTTATGACTGGATGCTCGCGGTAGTTTGTGCTTTCCGTGATGGCTTACTTGGCGGAGATCCTGTCTATTCTCGTGGCCGTGAGCCGCGTCTCTTTGTTGTCGCGCCCTGGTATCGTCCGGAGGATTTGGCGAGGTTGGCTTTGCTTGCCGATGCGGTCCCAGTGCGCGCTTTACGTGTGCGTCGTAACAGCTCCGAGGGATGGGTGACGGAGTTGGTGCAGCCGCGTCATGAGTTCCCTGATGATCCGGCTCACTGGCTTGATCAGGCTCCGGAATCCATGCACGGTTTCCTCAAGCGTTTGCGTTCAGCTGGGCTGCGCGGGGTGCACCGTTGTGACTTTCAGGGAGAGCCTTGGCCGCTGCTTTTGATGGGAGCTCAGCGCCCGGTGGCGGCGATTCACCGCGAGGGGGACCGTGTGCTGTTTTTAGCAGTAGACGAGCCGGGTATGCCCGCGCGTGTGATCGACTTACAGACCGAGTCGGGCCAAGATACGGCAATCGACCACGTGCTTCGCTCACACGGCGAGCTCGCCGCGATTTTGACCTAGTCCGGTCACCCGCGAGTGGCTCTGTTTGCCAGTGCCGGAGTCACGCAGGCCAAAGCTATCTTCGGTGGTCGAGCGGTCTTGCAGCGGCCTCTGGCCGTCCAGCGCATCACTTTCATGCCTGTCCTTCATGGACAAACGGCGGAAGCCTTATGCCGGGCCGATTTCGCCGAGGGGCTGGGATAGAATGTGTCAATGCAGTCTGCGCCCGCCGCGCTGGATTCGCTCGCTTCCCAAGTTCGACGCGCTCTCGACGAGGACCGCGCCTTCGACGACGCGACCAGTCAGGTCGTTGTGCCCGAAGAGGAGCGAGGCGCAGCCCGCATTGTGGCCAAACAAGAGGGCGTGCTTGCGGGTCTCGCCTATGCCGGAGAGGCCTTCTCGCAGTGCTGCCCAGATGGCAGCTTTAGCTGGCTTGCCCAAGAAGGGGACCGCGTGCAGCCGGGGCAGGTGATCTGGAAAGGCAGTGCATCTGCACG
>JAKVCF010000129.1 GCA_022447335.1 Planctomycetota bacterium
GCGTGTCACACTGCGTTCCGGTGATGATTTCGAGCACATACGCGCCTTTCACAATGTGGACGTGTACGAGTTGCAGCTCCGTGAGTTACTCGATGTGGTGCGAGATGGCGCGGATCCGCGCCTTGCGTTGGATCATGGCATTCAGAACCTCCGCCTGCTCGATGAGTGGGCTGCACAAATCCGCTAGATATGACTATGCGCGCTCCTCTTTTTCTTTCATTGCTTGTTGCCTGCCAAATGACTTCACCCAATGTCAGCCCGTTGCCAATTCAAGATTTCGGTGTGACGAGCAGTGGGCAGATGGCACAGGTTTTCACGATGGATAATGGCGCTGGTTCAGTGGCTAAGGTGTCGACCTACGGTGCAACGCTCGTTTCATGGGAGCATATGGGCACAGATTTAGTTCTCGGTTTCGACGATGCCTCCGGCTACGAGGGTGCTGGCAATCCTTATTTCGGCTGCACGACCGGGCGCGTCTGCAATCGAATCGCTGAGGGTGAGTTCCTGCTGAATGATCGAGAGTACAGCCTAGCTGTCAATAACGGACCGAACCACTTGCATGGGGGGCCAGGGGGATTGCATCAAGTGCATTGGGGTGTACAGGCTTTCGGTCGTCGTCACAATGGCGATGCGTGGGTACGCTTCAATTATCTGAGCCCCGATGGCGAGGAAGGCTACCCCGGCAATCTGGATGTCATGGTGGAGTACACCCTGACTACGGAGCACGTGCTGCGCATTGCCTACGAGGCACGTACTGACCAGCCTACTCCAGTCAATTTGACGCATCACAGCTACTTCAATCTGTCGGGTCGTGACACGATCCTGAATCATGAACTCGAGATTGTGGCTGAGCAATACACGCCAACTGACGATGTTCAGATCCCGACTGGGGAACTAGCAAGCGTGGAAGGTACCCCTCTTGACTTTCGCACGTCGACTGCCATCGGTGCGCGCATCGTGCAGTTGGTCGAGACGCCAGCCGCTGGTTATGATCACAATTACGTGCTTGCGCGACCTGGTATTTATGCTCTGCAGCGTGCTGCTAGCCTACGTGATCCGCAGAGCGGTCGCACACTCGAGGTTTGGACCGAGGATATCGGTCTTCAGGTCTACACTGGCAACTGGCTCGGCGAAGTTGTTGGCCGAGAGGGCGTTGTCTACCCGCAGTATGGTGGCATCTGTCTCGAGGCGCAGCACTTTCCGAACTCAATCAATGAGCCGAGCTTCCCGTCGATCGTCCTGCAGCCAGGCGAGGTGTACGAGAAAGTGACGGAATATCGGCTGCGGTAATGGAACACTGGCGACTAGATACCGCGACCGAGCTGCTGCAAATTCTAAACAAGGATCTCGTTCACCACCCTGCCGGCCACGTCCGTCAGTCGAAAATCGCGACCGTTGAAACGGTAGGTTAGCTTCTCATGGTTGATTCCCATGAGGTGCAAGATGGTGGCGTGTACATCGTTCACGGAGGTGCGCCCTTCAACGCCCTGCCAGCCGATATCGTCAGTTTCTCCGTAGCTCGCGCCACCCTTGGTGCCTCCGCCGGCCATCCACATTAGGAAGCCGTCAGGGTTGTGATCACGGCCGCCGTTACTGCCTTGGGACATTGGCATGCGGCCAAATTCTCCACCCCAGACGACTAGCGTCGAATCGAGTAGGCCACGTTGTTTGAGATCGGTTAATAGGCCAGCAATAGGCTTGTCAATCTCAGGGCAGTGTAAATCCATATTGTCCTTGAGTCCGTAGTGCGCGTCCCAGCTTTCCTGTTGGTGGCCGCCGCCGGAGTAGAGTTGAATTGTTCGTACGCCGCGCTCGACTAGCCGGCGTGCGGCAAGGCACTGCTTGCCGAAGTACTCGCTACGCTTGTCATTTAGGCCGTAGAGCTCTTTGGTGGCTTCGGATTCTTGATCTAGGTCAATTGCTTTAGGTGCGGCCAGTTGCATGCGGCTGGCGAGTTCGTAAGACTCGATGCGCGCTTCGAGATCAGTCTGGCCGGGGTGGTGATCCAGGTGACGTTCATTGATCTCAGCGAGCAGGTCGAGCTGCGCACGCTGGGTGCGTTCACCGACATCCTCGGGGCGAGCCAGGTTCAGGATTGGTGTGCCGCCCGCGCGGAAAGGAGTAGCTTGGAAACGGCTCGGTAGAAAACCAGTGCCCCAGTTTTGTGGACCGGCAATCGGTCCGCCGCGCCAGTCGTACATGACTATGAAGCCCGGCAGATCCTGCGTTTCGCTACCAAGGCCATAGCTCAGCCACGAGCCCATTGAAGGGAAGCCGACACGCGGCAAGCCACAGTTCAGATGCAGTAGCGCAGGCGCATGGTTGTTACTCGCGCAGTGCACCGCTTGTAGAAAGGCCATGTCATCGACGTGCTCCGCCATGTGCGGTAGTAAGTTGCATACCCAGCGACCACTCTCACCGTACTGTTTGAAGGTATACGGCGACTTCATCAGATTGCCGTTGTCCTTGAAGAAGGTATCGATGCCTTCGGGTGGTGACTGTCCATCCAGTCGATCCAGCGTGGGTTTGGGATCGAAGGTGTCCATGGCGCTTGGGCCGCCATAGAGGAAGAGGTAGATGACAGACTTAGCCTTCGGCTCATAGTGCAAGCCGCTGGCTTTGACTCCGCCCCCTTTCCCGAAGGGTCTGGTGCTTTGGGCAATAGGCTCTTGGGCGTGAAGCTGGCCGTCGCGCAACAGCAGGTCAGTTAGTGCCAACGAGCCGAGGCCGCTTCCTGCGCGACGCAGGAACTCGCGACGCGAGGTCGTGATCCGAGGGGGAAATTCGGTCATGGCAGGTAGAGGAACTCGTTTAGATTGAAGAGCACTTGGCCTAGGTCGGCCAGGGTTTCGTCTGTTAGGAAGGAGAGGCAGGCGGCGAGTTCCTGTTCAGTCGGGGGGCGGCCGATAGTCAGCTCAAATCCAAGTCGCACTTGGGCGGCACGATCTTCACCGGCTTCACGCTCGAGCCTTGTGGCGAATAGCTTGGATTGCTCACGCACGAAGGGGTTATTCAGCATCGCCAGAGCCTGGGTAGGTGTGGTCGTGCGGTTACGGCGTGTGCAGGATTGTGCTGCGTCGGGTAGGTCAAAGGTTTCAAGAGTTGGCACTAAAACCGAGCGGCGTTGGAAGATGTAGACCGTACGACGCCAGGTTGCCGGCCCATCTACCACGCCTTTGGGCCATTTATCGGTCGAGCCGGTCGCAATGGCGTCCGGATGAATCCATGGCCTGATACCTGGGCCGCCCATCTTGCGATTCAGTGAACCGGAAGCGGCTAGAATTGAGTCACGAATCGCTTCGGCTTCGAGGCGCACTGGTGGCCGGTAGGACCATAGGCGGTTGTCGCCATCAATTTGTTCGAGCTCTGGTGTCCACTGTCCAGCCTGGCGGTAGGTTTTGGATTTCAGGATTTCGCGATGCAGGGCCTTGCGGCTCCAGCCGCCGGCGATCAATCGTTGAGCTAGGTCATCAAGTAGTTTCGGGTGGCTGGGCGGGTCGGCCATGGTGCCGAAGTCACCAGGCGTAGTCACCAAGCCGACACCAAAGTGGTGATGCCAGATACGATTGGCCTCGACGCGTGCCACAAGACGGCCGGCACCTTGTCCTACATCTGTCATCCACGCTGCCAACGAGCTGCGTTGTCCACTAGAGCGCCCGTTGACTTTACGCTGGATTGGGAAGCCAGCTTCTTCGGGGCTAGCCGGGCCAATGACCTGCAGAAAGGCGAGCTCCAATTCGCCTTTCGGATCGAGCGGATTGCCACGGGCAAGGAGCCAGTTCTTCTCGGGATCGGGGCCCTTGTCTTGAATAGACAGGACGCGTTGGGGCGCACGTGGCTCGCGTTGTTTCAGTGCGTTAATCGCACCTTCGTATCGAGATTTTTCGGCGAGCTCAGTTTCGTTTGCTTCCTCTTCGAGTTGACGATCCTCGATTTTCAGTACATCCCCATACTTCTCGCTAAGAGCGGGGTCTTTCTCGGCGAGCAGTGATCGAATTTGTTCCTCAGTAAGGTCGAGCTTGTTTAGTCGGCGCTCAACGATTGCGGCACGGGTGCGCTTTTTCCACTCTTCAAGTGGATGCTGGGTTGCGCGTATTTCCTCGTCGTACTTGGCTTTGGCGTCACGGTATTCAGATAGCTCGTCTGCGGGCAGCATCGGCTGCTTTACACGTCGAGTGTTCTTGAAGGCGCCGAGTATCGCGTAATAATCTTTAGTCGGGATCGGGTCGAATTTGTGATCGTGGCAGCGTGCGCAGCCCAAGGTGACGCCGAGCATCGATGATCCCATGGTGGCGACGATGTCATCTAGCTCGTCGTAACGATTCTGAATCGTCTGCTGGTTAGTGATGCGTGGTCCTGCGGTCAGAAATCCAGTGGCCGCATGCGCCGACGGGTCGCCTGGCATCAGCTCATCACCTGCGAGCTGCAAGCGCAAGAAGAGGTCGTAAGGGAGGTCTTGGTTGTAGGCTTCGATAACCCAGTCGCGATAGGGCCAGGCATCTGGGCGTTCGACATCGAATTCGTAGCCGCCACTGTCGGCGTAACGCGCCGCATCAAGCCAGTGTCGACCCCAACGTTCACCATAGGCTGAGTCGGAAAGGAGTCGCTCAATCGCAGCGTCATAAGCGGCCTCAGCATCGACTTCCCAGGCTGTTAGGAATCGCTTCATCGCCAGCGGTGTCGGAGGCAGGCCAGTCAGGTCGAGAGTTAAGCGCCGCAATAGTTGGCGCGGCTCGGCTTCTGGCCCCATTTTCAGTGCACGCTCGGTCAATGCGTGCTTGAGGTGCTCATCAATACTCTTGCCCGTGTCAGCTGCCAGCGTGCGGAAGGCCCAGTGCTGCCGGTCTTCTTCTGTAACTTGCAGTCCACTCTGCTCAGCGATTGGTCCCGAATAGGGCGCGTCCAGCTCGATCCAGCGGCGGATGGCGTCGCGATCTTCCTGCGAGAGCTGCGGCGCGTCTTTAGGCATGAAGGGCTTGTCTGCATGATCGATGAGGTACAAAAGCTCGGATTCATCTGGCTCGCCTGGGATCACCCAGGCGCCGAATTCGCCTTCGAAAAGCAAAGATTCTCGGGTCGAGAGATCGAACTCACCTTTTGATTGTGATGTGTTATGGCACTCGACGCAGTTGTTCTGCAAGATCGGGCGCACTCGCTCCTCGAAGAGCTTGAGACCTTCGGAGGTGTCAGCAGGTGTGGGCTCCTGAGGGAGCACGAGGAGCAGTGGGAGGAATGAGGAAAGCACCGGAAACACGGATCTGAACGCGATTGGCGAGTCTATCACGCGCCGAAGCGCACAATCTGATGCGCCTGCTCCGGCCCACCAACTACAAGGACACTGCCTGCGCCCGCAGGCGCCAGCGCGTGGCCGCCAGATAGGGGCAGAGGTTTCCAGCTGAGGCCGTCATCCGACGACCAGTCGGCGCCATGCGAGCCAACCGCGACCCAGTGGCCAGGGCGGTTTGGCACAGCCAGCACTGCGCTGCGGAAGCCGCGCATGTGAGTGACTTCCCATTCACCGGCATCGGGGCGTAGCACTGCAACGGTCGATTCATGTTCGGGGTTGGTGTAATCACCGCCGACTGCAATCAGGGTTCCTTCGCGGCTGTGGCCGAGTCCGAACCAGCCACGTGACTCGCTGCCTCCGACCTCGGGGGCATGGGTGGGGAGCCAGGCGTCACCGCCGCTATCGGTGTGCCAGATCTGCGAGCGACTACCGCCAGTTGCAAACCAAAACTCGCCAGGGCCTGTTGCCAGCAAGATCGAGCCACTCGCAGCAAAAGCATATTCTCCTTTGGTAGCAGTAGGACATCGCGTCTGCTCGATTCGATTCCAGTTACGGCCGTTGTAACTACGGAAGAAGGTGAAATTGCCTCCGATCGGATCGCCGATTAACAGGCCCAGCCCTTCTTCATCAAAGGCCAATGAATCGAAGAATCCCTCTGGGTCTGGGTTAGTCAAGACTTCAATCCAGTTGCTCGTGACACCTTCCATGAAATACAGCGCCGAGTGCGACCCAGTGCCAGCGGCCATAGCGAACACTTCGCCGTCCAAGCGAATGTCAATGTCGCGCAAGTCACGTTCGCCTGCGATTGGCAGGGAGGTCTGCACCCAATCTTCTTCGTCGGTTCCGCAATAGAAAATAGTGGCTGAAGTTCCGGAAGACCACATCCGGTTTCCGAGGCCATAATTCGCTCCGCGAAAGGATTGGGTTAATCCGACTCCCTGATCTTCGATGGTGTAGGAAGTCGGCGGTAGGTTTGGGGTCGACGCGCAGGAGGCTGCGATCGCCACAAGGGGGATGGCATGAAGGGGGCGCACGCTTCAAGGATGCACGAAAGCGTTTCAGGAAGAAAGCGGGGCGGTTAGGCTTCAAGGAATGGAGACCTCAGCTCGCCCGGTG
>JAKVCF010000013.1 GCA_022447335.1 Planctomycetota bacterium
TCGGAATTCAGCGCCGGTCGCTGGCTATAAAGCGTGGACTCAGTGCCTGAAACGCCAACTGAAGCACGTACGACTGTGGCGCCAATCAGATTAACCCGATAGACATCGCCCCAGCCGTTGGTGTCACCAGGGATTAAATTTGTGGCCTGGCTTTCAAAGGCGATTACCTGGCCGTTCGATGAGATCGCGGAAGAGATAGAGTCCGCATTGCCGGTAGCGCCTGTGTAGCCGCGTGAAACGAGCACGGTGCGGCGGCTATTCAAAAGATGCACATAGACCTGTGAGTTGCCGCCCGAAGTCCCTGCTGCCAAGTTGCTGGCCGTGGACTGGAAGGCGATAGAAGCGCCATCTCCTGAGATCGAGGGCGCGCTGCTGGCCGCATTTGCCTGCGCCCCTAAGGTTGACATGCTAATCAACGCAGTAGTCGCGCCAGCCTCATCGAAGACACCGTTCCGGTCAGGGTCTCGGTCGCGTAAGAAAACATCACGCGCATTATTCCCATCGAAGCCGACAAGGTTGGTTGCCAGGGACTCGAAGGCCACGAAGCGGCCATCACTTGAGCAAGAACTTAAGCTTGAAGGCCCATTGCCTTGCACGCCTGCCCCATCCTGGCTGACTAGAGCTAAGTTGCCAGTGGCGCGGTCGTAGGCAAAGACATCACTGAAGCCATTAACGTCACCAGTGACGAGATTAGTGGCAAGGCTGGCAAAGCAAACCCATCTCCCGTCCCCCGAGATTGACGGCGAAGAACAGGGGGCATTCGGTTCAGCGCCGCCGATGCCGAGGGAGATACGAGTTAAAGCCACATTGCTTTCGTCGAAGATCCCATTTTGGTCTGGATCACGGTCAGCAAAGAAGATGTCGTCGAAACCGTTAGTGTCGTTCGCAACTAAGTTTGACGCTGATGAAGCGAAGGTTATAAAGCGACCATCAGTGGACAAGTGCGCATCAGATGAGAAAGAGTTGGCCACGACGCCGCCAGCCCCCACCGAGATCAAAGTCGTAGCGCCGTCAAGTCGGTCGCGCACATAAATGTCAGTAAACCCTGACGAAAACTCATCAAGTGGCGCCGTAGATTGGAAGCCCAAGTGGCGCCCGTCTCCCGATAGGTCTGGGTTCAAGCTTGCGCCGTTGGCTTCCTTCCCATTCGAGTCGAGGGATACGCGCTGAGTAACGAATTGCTGCGGCTCAGCAACGACGGTCACCAATAACAAAGGGAGTAAGGGGGAAGCCATGGGGGAGGCGCCGAGCCGAGCATACCTCAAGCTTGTGATTTCAGGGGGCGCCCGGCGGCCGAAGGCATAACGTCCGTGGACGCTTCAGATCGTGCTGGCGCCGGCTGACCAAGTGATAGCCACCTTTTCTACGCCATTTGCGGTAGCCCAGTAGATAGAAGAGCTGTGCTGGGTAAAAGCGGGAGATACGAATACTTACTAGCAGATGGCCTGGCCGATCTGGGTGCAGCCGCACGCCAGGCAGCCAAGGAAGTGCGCGGTCGATACGAAGGGCGCGCAAGCCAGCGCCGAGTTTCAGCCAGAAACAATGCACGCGCTTTGCAAGGAAGAATCCGTCATCGCCCTTGCCTTGGTAAAGAGGGAGCATGATGTGCCCGTGGCGCGGCGCATGAATCAGCCCTGCTTTATCCTCCGCGAGGACTTCACCCTCTTGTGCCGGCGTAAAGTTCTCATAGCCTGGGCGCATGCGGAAGTCATCTTGCGGGCGGAGGGCGTGGCGGTGAAGAATTTCGAGCACCTTCGGCAGGCCGCCGCGTGCGTCAGCAAGTAAGCGTCGGCCGGCTTCGACTTGTTCTGGCATTGGCCCAGGGAAGCATCCTGCAGCGGCAAGCCCAATCCAGATTCCGGCTTCATGGCGATCAATTGAATGCATCGCATCGTGTTGACCTGCCTCAAATCCCATAGTTATGACGCCGCGATTGTTGAGGTATTCAAGCAATGCTCCGTCTAACTTTTCTTCTAGTCCAAGTAAAACCGGCACCGGGAATGGGCGGGCAAAGCGACGGTTTCGCATCGTGTCTCCTAAGCAAGCGAAAGGGACTCCGTCGGCCGATGAAGTATGCAGGTCGAGTAAAAAGACATCGCGTTTAGCGCCGTCAACCTCACGCTCAAGCGCATCGTGCAAGTCGGCGACCTCGGCCCATTCGGCGTCATGGCCAGATCCTGGGCCTGGGGCGGCAGCCCCCACTTTGGGAGGCTGTAGTGCGCGTGCAATCAGCTCATCGGTCCACATGCGGTTCATGTCACGCTCGAGGTAACGTGCACCAGCCTTTAGTGCGCGGAGGTTCCCAGCCAATCCGACGAGCTCGCCTTGGAAAGGGATCCCTCGTTCTTTCAGTGAGCAAAAGACGCGACGCAGTGCATGTGCGCCGGCGGGCTCATTGCCGTGGATGCCCGCGATGCATAGCAGTTTCGGCCCAGGTCGCTCGCCACTATGTCGGCCAATCACGCGCCGCCAGCCCCCTTTGGGCATTACAGGCGAGTCATTTGGAGTGTTGGGCTCGTCCGCCCAATCGTTTGGGCCATCCTTATTCATTCACTCAACTTTTTCTGGAGCAACTGCCCGGCGACATTCATGAAATCACGATCGGTCACAATGCCAAGTAACTTCTGATTACGATCAACCACTGGCAGGCAGGCGATGCGATGCTCTTTCATTAGACGAATAGCGTCTAGCGAAGAAGTTTCCGGCCGGACGGTGATCGGGCTTTCTTGCATAACCTCGCTGACTGCAACTTGTTGATCCTGTGAAGGGCCCTGTAGCAGAAACCGCAGCATGCTGCGGTGCGAGACTAATCCTACTAACCGGTGGTCGTCGTCCTCGACCGGCACGTGACGGATGTGGCCCCAATCCATCATGCGAGCAGCTAGGTCAAGTAGTTCATCGTGATGGACTGTGAAGATATCGGTAGTCATGAAGGAGGACACGCACCCGTAATGCTCTTTCCAAGCGTCTACTTCGCCGCCGCTGGCAAGTTCCCATTCGTGAACCGGTCGTCCTTCGCGCTGGTTTTGGATCATCGCTTTCACTAGCGCGGAACTGCGCTCAGCAGCACTCGTGTCGCGGCCCATTCCGGCGAGCGAACGAAGCTGCCAACGTGCGCCAGTGCGGCCTTGCTTAGCGCGGGCACTGATCACTCCGAGATAGCGCTCTCGGTCATTGGCATCGATGCCCTGTGCGGTTAATCCACTCTCAGCGAGGGGTAGTAAATGTTCCAGTACCAAATCGGCGGCAGCATAGCGCTCACCGTCGATCCACTTAGGCTTGGCATCGATGCCGTTTCGCGCGGCATCGACCAAATTAGCTTTAGCGTCGTCAAAGTCGATCAAATGTTGTGGATCACCGTGTTTGGCGTAGAAGCCAAGCACGGCGCCTAGCCAGAAAGCGGCGTTCGCGACCTCGTCTAATATGGTCGGGCCTGCGGGGAGCAAGCGGTTTTCAATCCTTAAATGTGGCTTGCCGTCACTAATGCCGTAGCAGGCACGGTTCCACCGATAAACGGTTCCGTTGTGCAAGCGGAGGGCGTCAAGAGTCGGCGCTTCGCCGCGCTTGAGCGCCTCAAAGGGGTCGTTGTAAGTTTCGTTACCTAGGAGAGCGCGGAATCGAGACACATCTTCGCGAAAGATTTCGGTGACCGATTCTTTAACCCACTGCGTTCCGAAAGAGACGCGCGGAACGAGAGAGCGTTCGGGGATATCCGCACTGCGCGTGTCGACGGATTGCTGGAATAAGGCTAATCGTGTTTCACGCCATAGCCGACGCTCAAACAGTAGCGGTGAGTTGCAAGCGAGCGCAACTACCGGGGCTGCGAGAAACTGTGAGGCGTTGTAGAGCGGCGCAAATTCTTCCGCGGCGACCTGCAGATGCACTTGGAAAGAGGTATTGCATGCCTCAAGCATCATCGAGTCGTGCTCAAGATTAAGTTCATCTACGCCGCGCATGCGTAGGCGAAAAGCTCCTCCCCGCATAGCTGTCATGACTTCATTGAGCGCTTTGTAGCGCGGCTTTGGCGTCATGGCATCAAGGGTGACATCGCGCTGACGCAAGGTTGGCAAGATGCCCGCCAGCACAACCTGTGTTTCGTGGTGCGTCGCGGCTTTACGAAGCCGATCTAGTAGTGCACATGCCTGGCGCTCAATTTTGCGCAGGCCATCCCCATCAAAGTCGACCGGGTCGAGGTTGTATTCGATATTAAATAGTGCGAGCTCATGCGTGAAGTGTGGGTCGTTGAGCTCTTTCAAGATGGGCTCAGCAGTCAGGGTCGGGCCAAGCGCTTGATCAACGAGGAAGACTTCCTGCTCAGCGCCAATGCGGCGCCGGTCGGATTCGATATTGCCTTGAGTGAGCATGGCATCAAGCGCATCCATGTCTTGCAAGACGCACTTCATAAAGAATCGCATCTGCTCGGCGTCGCGCGAAGCGGTGACCGAAAGTTCGCCCATAGAGACGGATCATAGCGCGGGGCGCGCACGAGCCCGGCTCTGTTCGTCTTTCAGTCGCGTGGGCCCCAGGTGCGGCTAGAGCTCAAAAAAAGAAAAACGGTCGACTCGGAGTCGAGTCGACCGTTTGCGAACAGATGGGGCTTTTATGGTTCGACAGGGCCCTTTCCCGCAGCCTTCATTTCCTCAAGCTTATTCGCAAGGTTCTCGAGGTAGTTTTTGGCGCGAGGCTCATCGGCGTATTTATTTTTGGCCCAGTTGTAAGCTTTTTCGAACAGGGCGGCGTCGCCGTTGTCGTCGGCATACTGCATGATGCTGCTCCAAAAGCGACTTTCCGCACGCGGCCCAGGCATCTGGCCTGCCTTCAGCATTTCGGCCATACGTGCGCGCGCAGCTTTTTGCTTCTCGGCGTCACGGCCTGCTTCGGCGAAGACGTGCAGGATCTCTGCGTCGACCATTAGCTCGGCAATCTTCTCCTGAGTGGAGCCATCCAGAGTCTTTGCTTTGATCTTGGCTAAGCGCGCCTTGGCAGTTGGGAAATCGATCGACCCAAGCGTGAGCTCAGCAACTAGTAGTTTGCCGTCGAGTCCTTTTTCACCTTTTTCAATCCGACGCTTTAGCTCGGCGAGATCTGCGAGAGATTTGCCAGTTGCAGCGAAAGTTGCGACGTCGCGCCCGTTCGGCTCAGTCAGCTTTTTGCCATCCGCGTCGAGGAACAGCAACGTGGGGAATCCACGGCCGCCGTATTCGCTAAGCATCCCGTCATTCGGATATCCTTCGATACGCGTTGTGACGTGAAGGAAAGGGACGACTTCGTCGGTCCAACTTGCAAACTCTTTGGAGGAGAGTGAACCACTCTCCAGTGACTTGCAAGGCGGTCAAGGGGCGTAGGAGCGCGTGAAGTACGCGAAGATGAGCTTGTTCTCGGCCTTGGCACGAGCTTTTGCCTCTTCGAAGTCGAGCACCCAGTTGCCATGGGTGACCCAACTCTCCGAGACCTTGGACTCGTACAGTGCCTGGTAGTCTTTTTCCTGAGCCGTCAGCGGCGCAGCAAGCAGAGCACCAGCCACGGCAGCGGCCAGTAGTTTCGAGGTGTTCATGTCTGGTTTCCTCAGTGTGAGGGGGGCGGGCGGCTTTTGGGCCGTACGATGCGCAGTGTGAGGGGGATTCCTGAACGACTCAAGTCCCCTGCGCAAGAACAACATTATACGGTTGATCCATGGCGGGGAGGGTGATCCGATCGGGTTTCGCACTGTCCTTTGTATCGCGAATCTTCATCGCGGACAGCACGCTGTTGCCTTCGGCTGGGACTAGCTCGCCCAGGCCGGGGCCGACCACCGAGATGGCTCGGCCGTGATCATTCTGAAGCTTCATCCAGATAACCTGACCGTCGCGCCAGGCGAGATCGACCCCCAGCCCACCGCGGGCGCGCAAGCCGCGCACCTTTCCTTCTGGCCACGAGTCCGGGATGGCTGGGAGCAGCACTACCTGCGGGATGCGTGTGCCGTCGCGCCGCTTCACGGCCTCGTGCGATTGCAGGATCATCTCGGCCATGGCGGCGGTGCCGCCGAAGTTGCCGTCAATCTGGAAGGGCGGATGGTCGTCGAAGAGGTTTGGCAGCGTCGACTTGGTGAGTAGTGCGCGCAGGTTGTCACCCGCAGCTTCTCCGCTCCGCAGGCGTGCGTAGAAGTTGATAATCCACGCCCGGCTCCAGCCAGTGTGTCCGCCGCCGTTGGCCAATCGATTAGTTAGCGAGGCTCGCGCAGCTTCGAGTAGTTCTGGCGTTTGCGCAAAAGTGAACTGCGCGCCCGGGTGTAAGCCATAGAGGTGCGAGATGTGGCGGTGCCCTGGCTCCACTTCTTCATAAGCCTCATTCCACTCGAGTAAGCGGCCGTCCATGCCAATTTGCGGTGGCGCCAATCTTGTTCGCGCATCGCGGACTGCGATAACAGTGGCGTTTTCTTCGCGCCCGAGAACTTCTGCGCTGTGTAGCAAGTTAGTAAACAGATCCCAAATGATTTGGTGATCCATGGCAGTTCCCATCGAGGTATCGGCTACTTGACCATCGCGGGTGCGGAAACGGTTTTCTGGACTACTCGATGGGCCACTGACGAGTTGGCCGGTGTCAGGGTGTTCGGTGAGGTAGTCCAGAAAGAACTGTGATGCGCTAAGCATCACCGGCCATGCGCGTTCACTAAGAAACCCTTCGTCAAGAGTATAGAGGTAGTGCTCATAAAGGTGGCGTGTAGCCCATGCGCCACCCATTGGCCACAGGCCCCAAACCGTGCGGCCAGTCGGCGCAGTGAAGTGCCAAGCATCACTCGTATGGTGTGCAACCCAGCCGCGAGCGCCGTAGAGTTCACGTGCTGTCACGGCTCCGTTTTCCGACAGATTCTCGACGAAGTCGGCCATCGGCAGGTGGCACTCGCTCAAGCTGGTCACCTCGGCGGGCCAGTAGTTCATCTGCATATTGATATTGATGTGGTAGTCGGCGTTCCACGGCGCTTCGATATGGTCATTCCAAAGCCCCTGCAAGTTGGAAGGCATCGTGCCCGGCTGCGAGCTAGCCATGAGTAGGTAGCGGCCAAAGTGGAAATAAAGGGCGGCGAGGCTGGGGTCGTTGGCGCCAAGGCGGTATTCGCTCAGGCGCTCGTCGGTAGGCTTGCTTGCTTGCTGTGTGGAAGGCAAGTGAAGCTGGCAGCGGTCGGCCTGTTCGCGGTGAGCCTGTAGGTGACGCTCAAGCAGCTCTTGGTAACTGTGCTTCTGTGCGGCGGCGAGCGTCGCGATGTTCTTTTTTGCAGGATCTTCCGAGGTGTACGCTGGATGACGGTCGTAGTCAGTCGACCCGGCCAGCAGAATGGTGATCTCCTTCCCGCCGTGGACATGGACCCCATCGCCAATCTGGCGCACTTGGCGCCCGCCTCGCAGCGCCGCGTCGGCGGAAAAGCGCACCCCAGGGTGTCCAGGATTAGATGCGCGGCCACGATAGCCAAGCATGCGGCCCCCGAGGTTCACGACACGTTCGGCTTCCCCGGCTGCGAGCGCCCTGTCAAGACCGGGTCGATCTAGGCGCAGCGCGTGGTCAATAGAGTCCGGGCCATCCGCGCTTAAGTGCACTACGAGGACCTGGTCGGGCACGGAAGCGAAGATAGTGCGAGTCCAAGTTGTTTCGCCGCTTTGCCACTGTGTGGTGGCTAGTCCGCTGCGCGTATCCAGTTCGCGTACGTATCCCTCAGCTGTGATAATGCTTGGCCCATCAAGTGTGAGGTCGCCTAGAGTCTGATGACTGCGAATCCAGCGTTCAGACAAGAACTCGTCCTGCATTTTCTGCTGACCTTCTATCACACTTCCCCGAAAGAACAGTGAGCGAGCGGCGTCCAAGGCGCCATCGGCCACTTCGCGTTCGCGTGGCTGTGGCCCGCCTGCCCAGACACTGTCTTCATTCAGTTGGATGCGTTCGGAATCAGTCCCGCCAAAGACCATTGCGCCGAGCCGGCCATTGCCTACTGGTAGCGCTTCCGTCCAGCGGGAGGCAGGGCGCTGATACCAAAGGGTGTGTAGTGCGCCAGATTCGCTGAGCGGAACTTCTGCTCCGATCACAATCTGGCCTACCCGCCCCGGCATTTGGGCTTCCTCGCGACCAGCTTCCAGAAAAGCTGCTGTCGCAGCTTCGTGGAACTTGCGGAGCCCTGGGCGTAGAGACGGCGTGGGGTCAAAGGCTCCCGCGCGAAGGAGCCATAGGCCGCCCAACTCCATCGTGTAGCCGCCAGCCATTATCTTGGTGCCCGCGCTGTTGTGCGGAGTTACGCCGCCGCCGCCGCCTGAGTCAAAGACCCGGATTAGAATTTCATTTATTTCGCCAGCTCGAATGGCGTGAGGTGGGATGGAATAACTGCGCGGTTGGTTGTATGCCGACGGCCCCGCAGCGGTCATGCCGCCCTGACCGCCCACTTTGATGCCATTGAGAAAAACCTCATCTGCGTCATCGATACTGGCCATTTCGAGGACTGCCCCCTCCGCCGGAAATCCGCGCGGAATAGTGACAGTGGTCCAGTACCAAGCTTCACCGTCTAGTGATGCAAAAGGCATCGTGCCGTCCACTGAGACAAAGTTCTCCCAGCGGATTGGCAGGGTGACAGGTCGCCAGCCATCCAGCTCCCACTCTTGGGCCGAAGCCTTTGGGGTGAAGGCTGCGGCCAGCAGCAGGGGCAGCAGCGAGAGAGAGAGAAGGGGGCGAATTAAAGAGGAGGGCATCGATCTATCAGGACAAAGAGGTTCCCTTCATTCCGGCGCCGCCTCGCTTCGTACTTATTAGGTGCACGACGATGAGTGCGGCGAGGTTTACCAGTAAAGCGGGCAGCACCGCATCGACTCCAGCCAGTGCGCCGTCGCCGCTGATCCAGTTCGACTCGAGAGCAACTTTCCATAGGATTGCCGCTGTTAGGCCTGAGCTCATGCCAGCAACCACCGCATGGCGGTCCACGCCGGGGAAGAGTAGTGCGCACACCATCGCCGGCGTAATGGTCACGCCGTAAAGGGTGTAGGCATACAGGGCCATTGAAAAGAACTGGTCACTTGAATATGCCAGCGCCAAGCCGGCTAGACCGAACGTCAGTACCAGCCGCCGCTGTTTCTTTGGCGAAGTCAATCCGCCGCCAAGGT
This sequence comes from Planctomycetota bacterium, assembly GCA_022447335.1. Classification (GTDB taxonomy): domain Bacteria; phylum Planctomycetota; class UBA1135; order UBA1135; family UBA1135. The sequence continues at coordinate 9,117 of JAKVCF010000013.1, forward strand.
CGTTCGATGCAGTCGTTGAGCAGGCCAACAGGAAGCTGTCGGCCGTCGATACGATGATCGCAATCACTGTCGACGCGAGGAGGATGCCTATGAAGGCCGGCAGGATCGTGAAGGCTACTTCGATAATTACATGTCCGGCGTTCGCGACCGGCTCTGGCAGCATTGCGCGACCCAGGAAGGCCATTCCAATGATCGCGGTTTCCAGTACGACTAGGCCTACGAAGGTAGCTATCGCTGCGCGCTTTGCCGTTGCTGGCGACTTGGCGGCTAGGAAGCGCTGCATCAAGTTGGCGTCGCCAAGAATGAGTAGAAAAGTTGGCAATAGAATATTGATCCATCCAATCCCACCTGCAGGGTGCGAAATATTCAGGAAGTCTTCCGGAAGCGGCTGCGTACTTGGATCCCAGTTCATCCACAGATAGCCGAGCCCGAATAGGATGCCGGCCGACATTACGATTCCATTCACGACGTCCGTTATCGCTACGCTGACTAAGCCTGCTAATGCGGTATAGAGGATGACGAAAAAAGCGAAGATAATAGGCCACGCGCTTTGCGGGCTTTCAGCCGAGCCAAAGCTCAAATCGAATTGTGGGAAAAGGCGCTCGGAGATCGCGGCCCCCGCACGGTATTGATAGGAGACGATGATCAGGTAGGCGCCGAGTAAGGCAAGGGCTCCTAGTTTTTGCGCGGGCTTGCCAAACTTGAGTCCGAGAATCTCAGGCACGCTGGCCGCTGGCAGGGACCGTACACGTGGCGCGACAAAGGCCAGAAGTAACATGCCGAGCGCACCAGAGATCGGTAGGAAGAAAGCAATCGCACCGTTCTCATAAGTGAATTCAGCGTTGCCAAAGATCGATCCAGTTCCAATCCAGGTGGCGATCAAGGTTCCCGAAAGAATCCATCCACTCAGCCCCCGGCCAGCGAGTGCGAAATCTTCCGCAGTCTTGATGCGCCTCGAGTGCCAAGCGCCAAGGGCGGCCATGCCTAGGAGAAAGCCGAGGACAACGAAGGGGGTCCACTCCACGGCGACACTCTACCTTGTCTGCGGCCCAGCTCGAGATCGCCCTTCAATGTACGCCCTGTAGTGCGTGGCTGGCACGAAGTCGATGTCGGAGATTCGCCCCGACAGGCTACCCTTAACTTTGCTGTCATGACTGCGCCCACGCCCGACTTAAATCATCTTTACGATGTGATTATTGTTGGCGGGGGTGTTGCCGGATCAGCTGCGGCATTGCGTGCAGCTCAGTACTTGCACCGGACTCTTTGGGTTCGCGGCACCAAGCTCGACGCAAAGCGTTCGCGGGCACAATGGGTTTACAACATCGACAACATGGTTGGGGTCCATGATGGGATCGTGCGCAAGAAGGTGTGCAAGCTGCTGCGTGGAGACGGCTTGTCCGGCGCGCGTGAGAAGCTAGAGGCTGCGCCGCACATGCCGATCTCCACGCGCGATATAGTCGACAATGTGGTCGATCGTATCGATGATGGCTACGCCTCCTGGGTCACTCATCGGGAAGAGACCGCAACCGGCGCGGGCCGAAGAGAGGATGGCAGCTTTGTCGTGACTGTGGGCAGTCATGAATACCATTCTCGTCATCTCGTTTTGGCTACCGGGGTGATGGATCGCCAGCCGGAGATTTTGAAGACGAACCGCAAGGGTGAGTTGCAAGATGACATCAAGTGGATCTATCCAGCGGCTAACCGCGAGCAGGTCCTTTATTGCATCCGCTGCGAGGGCCATCTAACTCGTGGGCGTCAGGTTGCGGTGATCGGCTCGACCGAAGCCGCGGCTCAGATTGCAATGATGCTGCACGAACGTTACAAGTCCGCGACGGTGATCCTGACTAATGGCGATAAGCCAGCCTGGTCGGACAAGTCCGGCCGGCTACTCGAGATATATGGCATTCAGGTACAAGGTGCACGCATCACTTCGATCGATGCCGGGCGCGAATCGCTCAAAGCGATTCAGCTCGAAGACGGCACCGAGATCGATGCAGCTTTCGGCTTGGTCTCGATGGGGATCTATCAGATTTACAATGAGCTTGCGATTCAGTTGGGCGCCGAGCTCGGAGACAAGGGCCAGCCTGATAGGCTGCGTCACGTACGGATAGATGCGTGTGGCGAGACGAGCATTCATAACCTATTTGTAGTAGGAGATTTAGCGCAGCGCCCGGATGAGCCAGTGATGAAGCAGGTTTATACCAGCCAAGAGTACGCGGTGCGCGCGCTCGACTTGATCGATAGGCGCATGCGCTCCGCCCGCCGAGAGGCCGCTTTAGGGCAGGAGCAATAATCGGAGGCCCGTTCACGCAGGGAGCTACAAAGAAGCGGAGCGCGCAAGCCCGAAGCGTTGGCGATGTATCGCGGGTGACCGCCTATGATCGCGGCGTCATGCGCTGCACTGCCCTACTGATGCTCCTCGTGTGGGCTCCTGCTTGTTCGGACGCGGGGACTCAGGCGACTGGCCCGATTGAATCCGGCGGTGGCTCTTCGATGGAGCCAGGCCCTGCCGGATGGAGCCGCGCCGCGCTGCGCATTCCGGGTGATGAAGTGCTGCGCGATCGAGGCAACGCTCTACTTGACCGCGGTCTTTCTGCGGGTAAAGCATGGCATTATCTGAAAGAACTCTGCACCCTCGCACCGAAGCGTCTCTCAGGTTCACCTGGGTACGAGAAGGCTGCAGACTGGGCCTTTGATGCCATGATTGCTGCGGGCCTTGAGAATGTGCGACGTGAGTCGGTCATGGTGCCGCGTTGGGTTCGTGGCGAGATCGAGCGTTGCGTGGCCGAAGCTAGTGACGGCAGCAAGATAGACCTTGCAGTTACAGCTTTGGGGGGCACCATCGGCACCGGTCCAGTGGGCATCACAGCCGAAGTCATTGAGGTTGACGGGCTTGAAGGCTTGCAAAAGGTGAAGAATGAAATTAGTGGGAGGGTTGTTTTTTATAACAGGCCTATGCGCGCTACCGCTCGGACAACCGGCGCGGCCTATGGTGAGGCAGTCGGCCAGCGCGTCAATGGTGCACGGGAAGCGGTGAAATACGGCGCTGTCGCCGTACTAGTGCGTTCTATGAGCACTAAGTTGGACGATTACCCGCACACTGGTGCGATGCGGTACGGCGAAGAGGGGAGTGACAAGATCCCGGCTGCAGCGCTAGGCCTAATTTCGGCCGACCGCTTATCTGCTGCTCTTAAGCAAGGTACAGTTCGCATTACACTGGAGCTTGAGGCAGAAACGCTACCGGATGTTGAGCAGTGGAATGTCATCGGCGAGGTCCCCGGCAGTGATTTGCGCGATGAGATCGTGCTGGTGGGCGGTCACTTGGATGCTTGGGAGGTCGGCTCGGGCGCGCATGATGATGGAGCAGGCTGTGCACAGTCCGTGGAGGCAGCACGGCTGCTCATTGAGCACGGCTTCCGTCCGCGGCGCACCTTACGCGTAGTGCTCTTTGCAAACGAAGAGAATGGCTTGGCTGGCGCAAATGGCTATGCCGATCGACACGGCGAAGGTGGGGCGCATTTTGTTGCAATGGAATCGGATAGTGGTGGCCTCGGCCCGCGTGGCATTGGGCTGGCGCGCCCACGTGATGTAGTAGATCGTTTACAGCCGCTAGGGTTTCCTTTGGGCGCAGTCGGTGCCGAGCGGCTCTTTGCCGGCGGCGGCGGCGCCGACATTGGACCACTACTTCCATATGGATGCTTTGTATCGAGCCTGAAAGTTAATGATGAGCGTTATTTCGACTACCACCACAGCGCTTTAGATCAACTCGAGAATGTGAACCCACGCGAGCTGCAACTAGGGGCCGTGGTAATGGCATACTGGCTGGCGATCTTCGCTGACTGTGAACGCGATGCACTAGCTTCGGTCGCAGATAAGTCGGGGGACGTCCCGGGATAAGCGCTGCGATATATGAGCCTACGGTGCCTCGAAATACGATTACCTCCGCATGGGCAGGCAGTGCTCGATGAGGTCTTAGGTGAGCGAACACCTGTATGGAGCTGGCATGACGTCCCGGGCGGGAGCTCTCTGCATCGCATTGTCATCGATGCGGATCAGGTCGAGGGAGTGTTGGACGGTTTGCAAAAGCGTCTATCTGGTGAGCCGACTTTCTTTGTCGTGGTATTGCCCGTTTCGGCGGTTATCCCTGCACCTAAAGCTGAGGAGAAGGCCGAGCCCAGCGCCGAAGAGCGCGCTCAACAAGCGCGGCGGATCGCGCGCGAAGAATTGCATACCACATTGCGTGCAAGTATTTCTGGTGGCCCAGCTTTTCGTGCGATGGTGGTGCTGTCTGCGATTGTGGCGACGGTTGGGCTGGTGCAAGACAGCCCCGCAGTCGTTATTGGCGCCATGGTGATTGCCCCCTTACTCGGTCCCAATATGGCATTGGCGCTAGCGACTGCGCTGGGAGACCGGTCGCTCCTGCGCGCAGCCCTACGGCGCAACCTCGAGGGAGTAGGGTTGGCGACTTTGTCTGCGCTGACGCTGGGGTTGGTTTATGAAGCGGACCCAAGCATTGGCGAATTAGCGATGCGAGCTAAGTTGACGCCTTCTGACTTACTGTTGGCATTGGCATCGGGTGCTGCAGGCGCGCTGGCTTTCACTTCTGGGGTCTCTACCACCTTAGTTGGTGTGATGGTGGCTGTGGCGCTACTCCCACCCCTAGCCACTGCCGCGCTTTTTGTAACCGCTGGGGACTTCGACTTGGCAGGACGCGCGGCAATGTTGGTGTGGGCCAATGTGATTTGCATCAACCTGTCTGCGGTATGCGTCTTTCTCTGGCGGGGGGTTCGCCCACGTACTTGGTGGGAGCAGCGCGCCTCCGTGCGACTCGCGCACGCATCGCTGGTGTTTTGGGGGCTGTCGCTAGTCGGCGCGCTGGTCGTCGCTTGGCTTATCTGAATTAGCGTAGCGATCTATGTAAAGCGGAAGTCGACTTACTGGCGCGCGGCTTCGTTGGCCGACTGCCAGTAGTGACGAGCCATGCGGCGGATTGCTTCACCCGACTCATCACCGAGCAGCTCTTCGACGTTTGCTTGTGCATGACGCCAATCTGGCAGTGCAGCGCTTAGCTGATTATGGCCCAATTCGGTTAGGTCGAGCAGGTGGCAACGACGATCGGCGCCGGGTAGTTCGGCGCCTAGGCCACGTTTTATTAAGCGGCGGAGGTTGCGCGATAGCGAAGACTTCTCGAGTCCGAGAATACGAATCAGTTGTCCTGGCGAGGCTGGGCCGAAACGTTGTAGCGCGGCCAATAGGTCAAGTTGGGTGCGACGCAATTCGTGAGCGCGCAGCGCGTCGTCATAGATACGAGCTACTACGCGGTCGAGTAGGCGCAGGCGGAAGCCTATGCAGGCGCCGCCGATTTCCTTTGCAGCGCTCGAAGATGCGTCGCGTACCGCAGTCGGGACTTTGGCCGGCGCGCTTAGTTGCTTACTACTTTTCTCAGGCGCGGTAAGGGGTGGGACCTGTTCGAGCACGGCCGGATCGATACCGCGGCGCTCGGAAAGCGGGCGAGTGTCAGAAGTTTCGACCTTCTCGGCGGAGTCGGTCGCGACCAGGGCCTTGTTGGGCTTGGAGGGACTGATCACGGGGGTGAGTCTAGGGCTCGGCGGGGGCCGATTTCCAGCCCCGTCTGAATAGACCGTGATTTGCCCTTAGCCGAGCGGGCTTTCCGAGGCTGGAATAGGGCCGAACCCAGGGCGGGGTTCCTCTCGTTAGGCTGATGACCTGCGTCGGCAGCGACCACCCCCGCCGGCCATGAACAAGCTTTTAATCATGTACACCCCCCTGCGCAGCGGCCCTTCCCTGCTCCTACTCGGATTCCTGAGCTTCATTTTGACGGCGCTGCCTCTGACGGCTGCTGCGCAGAACTCTGTCGAGGATTTAGCGCAGCATTCGCCGGGCTCTAGTCACGGCGGCCTGCCTCCGGTGCCGGATGCATTGCGTCAGGCCATGATGTCGGGTGAGACCAGCAAGGCATTACGTCAGCTCGAGGCTTTGATCGACCGTGAGGTCGAGGGGCTTGACGGTTGGATGTACCTGAAGGCCCGTGTGCAGGCCGAAGGTGGCCAACTCGAAAACGCTCTCGTCACACTCGACCGGATTGAAGCCGAGCACATTGATGGGGAGTGGGTGCATCGAGCGCGTTTCTATCGGGCCGATCTACTGCGCGCGCAGGGGCGGATGGCAGAAGCCGAAGCGATATATGAAATGGAAGCCGAGCGGCTGCTCTCAGAAGAGCGGCAAGCGGAGCTTGGCGAAATCTATCTACGCTTTGCTCGTCTACTGTCAGCCCCTCTTGACTTGAATCGCCCGGGCATGACCCCACCGGATTATCAGCGCGCGCGCGTGCTGTATCAGAAAGTGCTCGAGCTTCAGGTGCCGGCGACTCAGCGCGATGAAGCTCTTTGGGGCATAGCGCAGTGTGGCGTGCGGTTAGGAGATTGGGATGCGGCGCGTCAGTCCTATCGCGCCTATCTCGCCGAGTTTGGCGAGAACTTACAAGTTGCCGGCGTGCGTGTACTCGAAGTTCGCCTCCAGATCGCCGATACGACTAACCATCTTGGTCAAGCGCAGCAGGCGCGTTATGCCTTTGAGGATTTAGTGGATTTGCTCGAAGAGTCACGCAAGCCCGATGCGGCCGGATTTTCGCGCTCGCTGAACCAGTTTCTAGAGGCGGCCAATCAGGGAGTCAGTGAAAAGGTTCACTTGCTGGAAGGTCAGGCGCGCTATGCCATCGCCCTAACTTATGGTGGGAGTAGCCAACAACTTGCGCTGCGCGTAGCGGCTCTCGAGAGCTTCGTGGAGGTGATGTCTGAGCACCCCTTAGCGGGCTTGGCTCGCTTCGGTATCGCTGAGGCGTATCGTGGAGCGGCCCGATTTAAAGAAGCATGTGATGCTTATGCCGCGGTCATTGCCTGGCAGGACCCTTCAGATCTCGATCAGGCCGCGCGCGAGCAGAACGCGCGCTTTAGGCAGCAATCACTTTTCCTGCGCGGGCAGATGTTTATGGACTTGGGGGAGCCAGCCTCTGCGATCCCGGTTTTTCAGGATTATGTTGGCCGCTATCCGAATGGCTCCCAGTGGGCGCAGGCGCAGCAGGCGATGATCGATGCAGAGCACCGTATTGGCGCCCAGCACCGTGAAGAGGAAGAGTGGGCGCAGGCGCGCATGGCTTGGCAGAAGTTTTTAGTAGCGCATCCACTTGATCCTCGTGCGCGCCAGATCACCTTTGATATCGGCGACACCTTTGTTAAGGAGGCCGCTGCGCAGTTGAGTGATCAGCCCGAGAGCCGAGAGGTCGTTGTTCCGCTCTGGCGCGCGGCGATCGATGCCTGGGAGCGATTAGCGGGGAAGTACCCAAATACTGACGAGGCGAGCCGCGCCCTCTTTGCGATAGGGCGTCTTTATGAAGACGAATTGCAGGAGCTCGACGATGCTATTGGAGCCTATGTGCGTTGCGCCTTTGGGGGCTATGCCGACGAGGCTCAGCAGCGACTTGAGGTCATGACCAAGCGCAGCTTAGCGGTAGAGACGCCGCGCGTGTGGCGCACGAATGAAGAGCCCAAGATCGCAGTACAACTGCGGAATTCAGATTCGCTTAAGGTGCGGATCTACAAGTTGGATTTGGAGGCGTATTTCCGTAAGCACCTCACTCACCAGCGCATCGAGGAGTTGGATTTAGATTTGATTGCTCCCGACCTTGCGCTGGATATTGCGATTGATGATTACGAGGAGTACAAGCCAATCCGCGAGGAGTTTGCACTACCACTTAAAGGTGCGGGTGTGTGGGCGGTTGCAGTAGATGACGGCGAGCGTCGTGCGACCACGTTGGTTGTACGCTCAGACCTTGACATGATCGTGAAGTCCTCGCGGCGCGAGCTTTTCGTATATGTACAAAACATGGTCGATCAGAGGCCAGCTCCCGGTGTGGAAGTGCTATTGGCTTTGCCCGATCCGACTGGCGGCGCGCCAAATTTGCATGTACTGGAAACGGGCCGTGATGGGGTCGCTCGCCAGGAGCTAGGGGACTTGCTACAACGGCCCGAACTGCGCGTATTGGCGCAGGGGGGTGGGCATTATGCGTCAGACGGCCTTTCTATTGAGGGGCTCTCTCTTTCGCAGGGCCTCCAGCCTCGTGGCTACGTCTATCCCGATCGCAGTGCATATCGCCCAGGTCAGCGTGTGCATTGGCGTGGGGTTTTGCGTGAGGTTATCGACGGCCGCTTTGCATTCGAAGCAGGCGCCGAGTACTTAGCCGAAGTTATTGACAGCGAGAGCCGCGTGGTGCGTTCGCGTAAGTTGGCGCTTAGCGAGTTTGGCACGGTTCACGACGAGTTAGTGCTGCCGTTGGGCGCTCCGCTGGGCGCCTGGACGGTGCGCCTGAGTAGGCCTTCCGGAGCAACCTTCCAGGGGAGTTTTCAGGTACAAGAGTTTAAGTTGAATACGGTCTCACTCGATCTTGAGTTCGATCAACCGGTTTACTATCGCGGCGAGGTTGTGAGCGGATTTGCGGAAGCGCGCTACTACTACGGCGAGCCGATCGCTGATCGTCCACTGCACCTCGACTTCCCTGATGGCCAGACTTTGGTTGCGCGCACCGATGAGAATGGTCGCGTGCCCTTTGAGATTCCGACGCGCGATTTCACCGAGATGCGTTTTCTGGCTATTAGCGCACACATGCCAGAAGAAGATTTGGTCGCGGAGGCCAGCGTGCCGGTTTCAGCTTTGGGTTACTCGATAGGAGTGCGCGTTAATCAGGCGGTCGTTCTAGCGGGCAGTAGTTTTGATGCGCGCATAACAACTAGCGATGCAGCAGGTAATCCGATCGCACGCGACCTTTCGGTTGAAGTTTTTCGTCGCAAGGCAAATGTGCCTCAAGGATGGGCTGAGATTTCGGTAGAGAAAGTTGACTCGAGTACCGATGAGCGCGCGGTAGCTTTCCCAAGCTTCACACTTGACGAAGGTGGTAACTACATCCTGCGCGCACGAGGTATAGATCGATTTGGGAATCCAATCGTGGCAGAAGCTAGCGTTTTCGTCTCAGGTGACAGTGATAGTCAACGCTTGCGAATCCTGGCAGAGCGCAATTTGCTGCCTGTGGGCGATGATCTAGAGGTGCAGTTGATTAACCGCACAGCGTCATCGCGTGCCCTCTTGACCCTGGAGGGGGAGCGCGTGCTGGAGTACCGCATTCTCGAGCTGGATGCAGGCGTAAACACGCTGAACTTGTCGATGGAGGCTTCGCTTGCCCCGAACTTTCGCATGGGCGTCGCGCTTATGGATGGTAACGAATTTTATGCGGCACAATCGGACTTCGAGCTGGAGCGTCGCTTGGAAGTGGATATCCAGCTACGCGAAGCCGAGGTCAGGCCAGGAGAAGAGGTCGTCGTAGATTTGACGGTGGTCGACGAACTTGGCCAGCCAGTGCGCACGGAGCTTTCGCTCGCGGCCGTTGACGAATCTGTCTTTGCGCAGTTTGGCGAGGGGTTGAATGCGATTGATCAATACTTCGCACAGGGCGCTCGTCGTTCGGTTGGATTCCAAACCACAAGCTCATGTGAGTTTCGTTACGTTGGAACAACGCGTGAGATCGCACAAGCTTTGCTTGACGAAGAGAGGCGCTTGAGTGCTGCGGCGCGCTGGGAAGAAGATCGCGCCGAGCTGCGCGCCGAGCTGCAGGATCAAATGACTTCCGATGCCTTGGGCCGAGAGGGGGTGCGCCTTGGCGCAGGATTGAAGCCTTCAGCCAAGTTGTATTTTGGCCCCGGGGATATTGTCCCACCGAGCTTAGAAGGGGCGTTCGACGAAGAGTCTTGGGACAATGTGATCGGTTCGGGTGGCGGCAGGGGGGGTAAGTTTGGAGGCCGCGGCGGGCGCGCGCCCGGCTCGCTCAGCGCGCCCAACGCGCTTTTCGCCGAGGAAGATGCTGTCGCTGGCGAGTTGGCGAGCTGGATCAACCAAGGCCTGGCATTTTGGACTCCGTCGGTCATAACTGACCAGGAAGGCAAAGCCGAATTGCGCTTTATTATGCCGGAGCGTAGTACTGAGTGGCGACTCACCGCTCACGGTGTGGGAGGAGAAGGCCACTTCGGGCAGGGCAGGGCATCATTAGTTTCGCGCGCGCCTTTCTTTGTTGAGTTGCGTATTCCGCGCGCGTTGACTGAAGGCGATCAGCCAACTTTATTAGCCCGCGTACACAACTTGACCGAGTCCAGCGGCGAGGTTGATTTGCGCTTGCGCATTTTGAACTTGGGCTACGAGCAGACGTTGCCAGCACGTGTTGGCGTCGCAGTAGGCGAACAGGCTGAAGTGTCTTTCGATTTAAAGGGCAGCATCCCGTTGATCGATACTTTGAGTGTCGAGCTTGAAGCAAATGCGACCTTTGGTGGTCAGAGTCTGCTCGCACGTGCAGCGCGCGAAGTGCCAGTACTTCCGTGGGGCGTGGAAGTCGCGAGTTTTGCGTCCGGAGTATTGAGCTCAGAGTTAATTCTCGATCTGCAATTGCCAGCCGGATCCGACTACCGCGAGCGCGCGTTGGAGCTGACTTTTGGCAGCGATCTCGCCGACTTGGTTATCGATTCAGCTCTAGATCGTACCTCACTTATCGAGCGGCGCCATAAACGCGTAGTAGTCACGCAGGCTGCTACAGCCTCACATTTGATTGGTGCCTGTAAAGCGATGGGCATGCTCGAGGCTTTAGGGGGTATCCACTCGCAGGCTGCTGCCTTGCGAGGGCACGCGGAATCGCTGACTGCGACTCTCGTCGCTGCTCAGCTTGACGATGGCGGATGGAATTGGAGTGGAGCTCCCCACAAGATTTCCGAGCCGGAAACCAGTGCGCGTGTGATGCAAGCATTGGCCATTGCGCGTGGGCAGGGCATCCCAGTGGCCTTCCAAGCCCTGGACCGTGGGGCCAATTATCTACTGCAGGCTTTCCAGCAGGCGAGCCAACGCGAAAATGAGCGAAAGGCGCTGTTGCTGCACGCACTTTCGTTGCATGGCCGAAGCGACTTTAGTGCAGCGAACCGCTTACATCGTCTGCGCAATGAGCTCAGCCCGGCTGCATTGGCGTATACCACTTTGGCATTGCTCGAAATGGATCGCCGGCCAATGGCGGTCGAGTTGGCGGAGCTGCTCGCGGCTCGGACTCGATTAGGTTCAGGCGCTGTGGAGGTGGGCGGCAATCGTGCGTTCCATCGTAGTCGCCTTGAGGTGACTGCACTGGCTGCGTGGGCGCTGCAGGAAGCTCTACCGCAAAGTGCATTCACACGCGAAGCGATCGATTGGCTGCTCGCTAGCCAACCGTGGTTTGAGGGCCGCGGGCGAGGCCTGGCTACTGCTGCGGTGGCGCATTGGGTCGCGATCAGTCAGCCGGAGGCAGGCGAGGTCTCGGTAATCGTTGAGATAGATGGCAACTCGATGGAGGTCGAATTGAATAACGGTCAGCCTCATCGGCTTTTACAGTCTGGGGTCGAGTCGGATCAGGTGCAGGTACGCCTCAAAGTGCGCGGCCAGAGCCGCCCCTATTTTCAAGCCGCGCTACGCGCTTTTACGCGTGATCTAAAAGAGCAGCACCACAACAACTTCCGCATCACGCGTCATCTCTACGAGGCCGAGCGACCACTCTATGCGGGCAAGCGAGTTGAGACGGGCTTTGACGTATTGGCACGTCCGAACGAAGGCTGGCGTAACGAGGTACGCGAACTAGAGCGCGGAGTTGCGACGCGCGTCAGTCTGAACTGGCGTCATTCACTAGGCGAGGCTTTGGAAGGCGCAGACTGGCCATACATGGCGCTACGCGTACCACTTCCTGCGGGGGTTAGCGTACTGCCCGACAGCGTGCGTGGGAGCTTCGATCGCTTTCAGATGCGAGGGAATGAGTTGGTGGTGTACTTGGGTCAGCGCAAAGGTGACGGCTGGCTGGAGTATAAGTTGATAGGGTCGACTCCCGGCACCTATCGCGTGCTGCCACCGCGCTTAGAAGACCTTGTAGATCCGTCACGCTTTGCACTTGGTAAGCCGCACGATCTTACTGTGCTTCCTCGTGGCCGCGGTAGCACCGATCCCTACCGCGCCACGCCGGATGAGCTTTACCATTTGGGCCTCGCGTCACTGGAGCAAGGTGATGAGGAGATGGCATACGGCTTACTGGCTCAGCTCTACGATAGCTTTGGATCAGATTTGCGCGACGATCACCTTGCGGTTGCTGCAAGTAAACTTCTTTTCCTCGCGATTGACCGCGGGACTCCTCACGAAGTAGTGCGCTACTTCGAGGTGCTCAAAGAAAAAAATCCAGAACTCAATATTCCTTTTGACAAGGTGGCCTCTGTGGGCCGGGCTTACCGTGAGCTGGAGGAGTACGAGCGTGCCCTGCTGGTTTTCCGTGCGACGGTCGAAGAAAGCTTTGGCAAAGATTTGAAAGTTGCGGGGACTTTGGAGGCTCAAGGCGAACCTTCGGGCGCAATCGCGGTGCTCGAGCGACTGTGGCTGGAGTTCCCAGACTTTCCAGTGACGGTTGAGACTTATCTGACACTCTCGGATAAGTTGTTGGCGCTGGCGCCGAGTGCTCACGAAGTCCCAGGGCTGGTTGCGAGCGGGCTGAATCGCTTTGAGTTGACTAAGGCGGGCATTGCCTTACTGCAACGTTTCCTCGCGATCTATCATGCCGACCCACTCGCGCCAGAGGCCGGCTTGAACCTAGTTGCGGCCTTCCTTGATCTGGGAGATTTCGACACCGCTGTCGCGCTTGCGCAGGAGATGAGCGGACGATTTGATAATCCTCGCTTTCAAGACACCTTCCGTTACAGCGAAGCAGTGGGGCAGTGGTACCTCGGCAAGGAGAATGATGCAGTGCGGGTTCTGAAGAGCATTGTTGAGGCTCGGTATGACTTGCCAGGCGGCCTGTCTAAGCCGAGTGAAAACCGCGAATTAGCACTTTATATCCTGGCACAGATACATCACGCCAAACGTAAGTTTGATGAGGCCGCCGGATACTACAAGCAGGTCGAGTTCATTTTCTCTGATGCGCGCGAAGTGCTTGCGAGCTTCAATTCGAAACAGATCGCTTTTAATGAAGTGACCGAGTCGCGACCAGATAGGGTGGCAGAGATCGAGTTGCGTTACCGCAATATCGCCGAAGCGGAGTTGCTGATTTACAGAGTAGATTTAATGACGCTTTACCTGCGCGAACGTGACCTTTCAAAAGTTACCGCCGTGAACCTTGCTGGCATCAAGCCGACGCAGCGCAAGCGGGTCAAGCTCGATAGTGCGACTGGCATGCGTGAAGAGACAGAGACGGTGAAGTTGGGCTTTGGGCGACCGGGCGCTTATCTCGTAATCTGCCGCGGCGATGAGCTGCACACTTCCGGCCTAGTTTTGGTTAGTGACATTGAATTGGAAATAGAAGAGGACCGCAGGGCGGGCCGCCTACGCATTCAAGCGCTCGACCGCAAGGAAGAGAGCTTTGCACGCGATGTGGATGTGCGCGTCGTCGGCAGCGAAAGTGAGGCCTTTGTAAATGGCCGTACGGATCCACGTGGCCTATTTGTGGCGGAAGGCGTGATCGGCAGTCCGACCGTTATTGCGCGTCGTGGGGAAGATCACTATGCCTTCTATCGTGCTGCGCCAGATCTGAGTCCGATGGCTCCGCTCGCTCCGCCGACTCCAGCCCCCCCCTCTCAGTCGATCCAGCAGCTTGAGTCCGGAGACTACCTAGACAATGTCTTCCGCTTCAACATCGAGAACCAGCGCGGCCGTCAAGAGAGTTGGACTAAGAACATCCTTCGCGAGCGGAAAGGTGTTTCGGTTGGGCAGACGCGCTCTAGGTAATCTGTGGGACACAAAAAAGGGGCGGCCGTATGGCCGCCCCTTTCTGTGCTTGAACCGATCGGGTTACCGCCGGTCCAGCACCCCGTTGCCAGACTCCCAGTCGAGCACGCTGTTGGGCACCGCGAGGTGGTGCAGTCCACGCGTCATGCGCAGTTGCCAGGGCGTGCTGTCCGCATCGGCCAGATAGCCGAGTGCGCGAGCTGCGAATGCGCGCGACTTATGCGTGAGCTTGTCGTCGTCCATTGCGCTGATTAGGAAGGGGGCCGTACGCGCATTGCCGATGAGTGCGATGCCTCGCGATGCTGCTGCTACTTCAGCTTGCGTTGGCAGGGGCCCTTCGGTTGGCGCAAGCATGCAGAGCAAGCGTCCGTGCAGTTCATCCGAGCCAAGCAGAGCGAGGCCGATCGTGGTCTGCTCGAGCAGGGCGGGGCGATGCGCGCTCGAGGCAAGCTGTTGCAGTAGGCCGGTTTCGGCGTCCTGGTGGCCGATTAGGCCGAGGGCCACAGCAGCGTGCCCACGCAGGCTTGGACGACCGTCATCTTCGAGGATCTCCATTAGCGCCGGTGCAGCGCTAGTCTGGCCGATTAGGCCCATCGCAATGGCGCAAGCGCCACGCATCTCTTCTGCGTTACCGTCGACAAGATGCTTCAGCAGCGCGCGCTCAGCGCGTACTTTTGAGGTGCCTCCCCAAAGCGGCTGCTCGTAACCGATGACGCCGAGCGCCAGGGCTGCCCAGCCCGCATGTTCGGACGAGCGGTCTTTCAGTTGCTTGACGAGTTCGCCAGCGATTTTCTCAATCTGCTTAATGTTCTTCGTCTGAGCGGCAGTTTCAGCAAGTGAAAGCGCGGCGAAGTGGCGCTCTTCCGGCGTGCGCGCTTTACGTGCCAACTTGGTTAGCGCGGCGACGGCAAGAGGCTCTGCCTCAAGGTCCGTTTCGGGAACCAAGGCCAGAGCGCGAATCGCACCTTGGCGGACGGTAGCAGCGTTTCTACTGGTCAGTTGACGCAGCAGTTCTTCGCGAGCGATTTGAGTGCGGGCAGCGTTGCCTTCTGCGCTGCGCGCGAATGCAGTTGGCACCACCGCGCGGACCGATTGGTTCAGCGACTTGTCGGTCATCATCCCGAGCAGGGAGTCAAAGACTTTGCTGCCTTCGGTCGGAGGGGTCATGCCCAACGCAATCACTGCAGCGCTTTGCAGTTCCGGGTGGCTGGTCGCCTCTTGCGCGACCTTAAGCAGCGCGGCGGTGGCTTGTGCGCGTGCACTTTCTTCCCACTGGCTGATACCGATTCCTGTTGCGAGTGCCGCCCATACACGCGTAGTGGTCGGTACGCCGGCTTGGCTTTCTGTCAGCCAGCGACCATTGGCGTCGTCGGTCATTAGGCTGCGCAATGGGCTCCAAGTAATCTCGTCGCCAAGTAGGCCAAGGCTGAGTACGGCTGACTGCACAAGGTCTTGCGACGGTGCGCACAGGTATTCGCGTAGCATTTGCACGCTGGATTCCTCGAGCATGCTCACGCGCCCTAGCGCGATTAGGGCTTCCGATTGCACATCTAGGTCGCGCACCTCTTCCTTCAGGCGCATCAGCCCGGGGTGAATCAGATACTCCTTTTGTGCGCGGGTCGGAGCATTTGTGTCTTCTACACGGCTTGCCCAAGCGCCTCCGACTATTTCTGTTTCGGCTTGGTCTGCGCCACGACGAGCGACTTGACGCAAATCGATGAACCGCTCACGTTCGAGCGCCCACCAACGCTGCCAGCTTGTATCAGTGCCATAATTCCACTCGGCCTGGCGGAATGACAGCTGGCTTTGGTCCGTAATTTGGGCAAAGCTAGGAATCGTATTAGTTGACGCTCCCGGCAGTTGGGCTGGGGCGGATGGGGCTGCAACAACGGCTAAAACCGCGGCAGGAAAGGCAAAAAGAGGGTTTTGGAACATGACTGGGGTGTTACGGGTTAGCTCCTTATCGCGGCTATCAGCGGGCTCTTGAATTAATCTCAGGAAAAATTGCTTGGATCCCTTTTCCAGGAACCCCACCATGTGGGCGCAAATCGCATCTGACTCGAACTGGCCCCCTGCCAATGCCCCGTTCCCAGAACGTTTTTCTTTCACGTAGAACACTGCCCCTTTTTGCGGCCATTCCGGTCGTAGCGTTTGCCGCGCTTATTTTCCCAGCGAACTCAGGAATGCCGGATCAGCCGAAGCCGCCCGAAGGCATCTCGCAAGGGCACCTTGAGCCGGAGGCCTCTCAGGAGGCATCGACCAGTAGCGCGCGCGCTTGATGCGAGCTTAGGGGCCGGTTTTCGGCCAGTAGATGGCCCAGGCCACATTCCCCCTTCTTGGTAGTTGGTGGCTACTAGAAGGGGCCTGCCCCCACATTAGGCTCGGACTGGCGAGTAAATGAGGGGGTGGCGCACCCGGCACGATTCGAACGTGCGGCCTACAGCTTCGGAGGCTGTCGCTCTATCCAACTGAGCTACGGGTGCTTTCCACAGGAAGCGCTCCCGAAAGGGGGGGGACAGGATAACGAGGGTTGCGAGGAAGCGGCGTGCCCCAGGAGAATTTTCACTGCTCTAAGAGGCTTACAGCTGCTTGCCGGGTGCCACCACAGATTCCCGTTACCGAGCCGTGACCGAGGATTAGGATTTTCGAAGCGCTCCCAAGCCTGTGGCTTAGTATGGGCCTACCGTTCTTGTCCAAAAAAGCTGCATCCCCAGCATGTCCCACCCCCAGCCCAGTTCGATCGTCACTGCCATTTTGGCCGCTTTGGCGGCCGTGCTATTGCCGGGCTTGACGCCGGATTCTGTGGGCTTGCGTGCCAGCGGAGGTAGTTTTGCTGTTGGCCTTGATTCGGACGGAGACGGCCTGCACGACGCTCTTGAGGCTCGGATTGGAACTAACTTCTCGGTCTCCGACACCGACTCCGATGGCCTGGACGATTACGAGGAGCTTCTTCTCGGCGCCGACCCGCTGACCCCCGACAACTTGGCCTCATTCCCGGCCGAGCCGAGCCTCTATCTCGATATTTATCAGAGTGGCCCGGATATGGTTTTCCAGATTGCGGCGCTCTCGCAAAGCGCCGTCGACAATCTTCTCTTTGCCTGGGCAACGCCGAACGGCACGGGCTCCTCCGGGATTAGTGGCCTACGGCATGCAATCCTGCAGACTTCCGAGCGCCCAAGTGGCCAGGCTGGCTGGTCAGTCAAGACTATGAACTTGTCTTTTCCGGCAGCGATATTTGCATCAGTTCCTAGTATGGGCATCGGCATGGCGGCTCAAGTCGACGGACAGTTGCTAGATGCCAGCGTCCAGTTACTGCAGCTCAGTAATGTTCTTTGCCAGCTCCGTGACGACCTCATTGCGAACCAGGGCGGTGGCGGAGGGGTTTTCCCAGTCGAGCCTGGTGGCCAGCTTGCGAGCGGCGATCCTGACGAGGTTTGTGTGCAAACCCTTGTCCCGACGGCATATCTGCCCGGCGGCAAGATCGAGTATCAGGTCGCCGAGGCGAAGTGTGACCCGCTCGCGGGCGCGGTTTGCCTGCCCGGATGCGATGGATCGGTACTCGATATCGTGATTGGCATCGATATCTTGTCGATTCTCAACTGATTGCGACTTGCTCGCTCCCGCCCGATCGCCCTTCGCGGTCGGGCGCTTTTTTTTGATACATTTCGGAACTCACCTGTGAGTAAGGCCGTCCAAAGCGCGAATTCCTGTGTCTGACCCCGATCTCGAGCTGGTTCAAGCCTGTCAGGTAGCGGAGGGCGAGGAGTTCGAGCGTGCTTTTCAGCACGTTTTCGCTCTTTATAAAGATCGGGCTTACACCATCTGTTTGCGCGTTTGCGGCAACCAGGAAGATGCCCTAGACGCCGCTCAAGAGACTCTAATCACACTTGCGAGGCGTATCGGAGACTTCCAGGGTCGAAGCCGTTTCTCAAGCTGGGTCTATCGCATTGCGGTGAATGCTGCGATCGATGTCCGCCGCCGCCGGCTCGACGCTCCGCGCGCGGGGGTTCAAACCCGCATTGGCGACGATGCAGAGTGGCTTGCTGAGACGGCGGTCGAGCAAGAATCTGCTGGGCCGCCTGCTAATGTCGAACGCGCCGAAGAACATGAGCAGGTTCGACGTGCCCTTGCGAGCATTAATCCCCGGTTCTCTTCCCTACTTACTCTTCGCTATGTCGAAGAGCTTAGCTATGAGGAGATCTCTGAAGTTCTCGAGTGCAATCTCGGAACGGTGAAATCCCGACTCAATCGCGCGCATGCTGCGCTGCGCGCTTATCTCGAGCGTCACCACGATACGGGTCGCGCTTGACATTCTTACTTACTCATGGACCGCGAAGAAAACGACGCATTACCTAAAGAGCTTCAGGATTCGCTGCAAGCTCTCGGGGATGTTCGCGCTCCAGCCGAACTGGCGGATCGCGTTCGAATCGCGCGCCTTGGCTCTGCAGAGGCTCCCGCCGAGTTGCGTGATCGCGTCGAGCTGACTTTGTTCGGTGCAGCGCAGGCGCCAGCTGAACTCGAACAGCGCGTTTCCCCTGAATTGCGGAGACTGATGCGTCCAACGCTCAGTTTTCCTCGGCGTCTTTCAATCCGCCATGTGGCCGCCGCGGCCGCTCTGGTTATTGGCGTTGTTGTGCTGAAACCTAGCAAGGGCGAAGCTCCCTTGCCGACGTTGGTCGAGTATGCCGCTGCGCGCGAGGCAGTCGAGTCGCGTTTCCTAATCATTCCGACGCCCGTCGACGCCTTGTCGCGAGAAGCTCGCGGGCTCGCGCAAGGCTTCGGGGCTCCCTTGGATATGGAGGGAGCTGAGTAATGCGCCTTCTCACATTGCTCACATTGCTCACGCTGACCGGATGCCGTCCGGATGCTTCCAGCTACGAGAGCAGCACCAGTGGCAGTGAGTTTCAGGGCCTACAGAACAACGGCTCACAAGGCTCTTCAGCGCCGGGCAATAACGCCGCGTTCGATATAGCGCCCGATGTGCGCGCGCCTTTCGAGATGGCCATCGCGATGCGTGCCGAGTTCGAAATCTATGACGAGGGGTTCTTGGTTCAGGCCCTACGTGAAGATCTGATCGCCGATGGCGCGGGTCAATTCGCACTCAGTCTCGATTCGATTTCGGATGGAGGTTCGGTCTGGGTAGTTCCGAGCAGCGCGCAGCTTGTTCAGCACGAGCAACGACAGCATTACTTAACACTCTACCGTGGCTTGGTAGTACGCGATGCTTGGCTCGCTGGGCAGAACTATACCTGGCGCCAAGTGTCGGGAAACTTTTCGGGCGCAGGCATCCCGGCCGTGCGCTATCACCTTGACTCGAAGTACGAGATCGGCGATATCACGATCGAGGTCGATCCGCAGACGAACTTACTGCTGTCTTGGGTCATCGAAGATCCGAAAGGTAGACCAGTCCTTGCGCAGCGCGCTACACAAGTCGAGTTTAATCCGGATATGCAAGGCGTGACTTGGGCGACAATCAACGTCGACACAGACCCTTACGATGGCAGTGGATCGAATGGCGCACTTGGCTTCGATCCGATGGAGTTGACTTCGAATGGCGCGGGGTTCCTGAATCGCGAGGAGAAGCTATTGCACTCGAGCAACTTCTTTGCTGGCCGCGGGAACATGCACTTGATACTTATGGGCGATGGCGTACGCACCGTGGCTCTAGCGCAAGAGTACTACGGGCCGCAGCAGCGTGTGGGCAACAAGCCGGTGAAAGCGATTTCGCTGCGAGAGTCTGCCGATGCGGGCGTGACCATCATCGAAGGCCAGATCGACAC
>JAKVCF010000130.1 GCA_022447335.1 Planctomycetota bacterium
CGATCAAGCGGTCGAAGGGATCGTTCAGGGCATCTTTTTCAACCAAGGACACGTCTGCTGCGCTGGCTCACGTCTTCTGGTACAGGAGAGCGTGCAAGAAGAGGTCCTTGAGAAGCTGGTTTTCCGCATGCAGCAGTTGCGCGTTGGCGATCCGCTCGATAAGAACACCGATCTCGGCGCGATCAACTCGGCGGAGCAACTTGCCACCATACGTCGCTACCTTGCCATAGGAGAAGAAGAAGGTGCGGCACTCCTTGAAGCTGGTCAGGTCTCCGAGTTGCCCCCAAATGGTTACTACCAGCGACCGGCAGTCTTTCAGGATGTGCAGCCGGCGCACACTATCGCGCGCGAAGAGATTTTCGGTCCAGTGCTTGCAGTGATGAGCTTCCGTACTCCTGAAGAGGCGATCGAGCGGGCAAACGACACGCCTTACGGTCTAGCTGCGGGTATCTGGACCGACAAAGGTTCCAAGATGTTCTCACTTGCTTCGCGAGTGCGTGCCGGCGTGATCTGGTGCAATACCTACAATCGCTTCGACGCGAGTTCACCCTTTGGTGGATATCAGCAGTCGGGTTTTGGTCGCGAAGGGGGGCGTCACGGTTTGCAGCCTTACCTTTCGCTTCAACTGTGGGGGAGCCAGTCATGAGTGATCGCCTTCCCGTTCCGAAAACCTACAAGCTCTACATGGGTGGAGCTTTCCCGCGCACCGAATCGGGGCGAAGCATGGTGGTGCAGCAGGGCGAGCAACCACTGGCTCATCTTTGCCGTGCGTCGCGTAAGGATTTCCGTAATGCGGTAGTGGCGGCGCGCAAAGCTTTTGGGGGGTGGAGCGCGCGCAGCGCTTACAACCGTGGCCAGATCCTCTATCGCATGGCCGAAATGCTGGAAGGCAAAGCCAGTGAGTTCGAGCACGCTTTGGCTGCGACTGTGCCGGGCGGTGTCGAGCGCGCGCGCGCTGAGGTGGATGCAGCGATTGATCGATTGGTTTGCTTTGCTGGTTGGGCAGATAAGTATGCGCAGGTGATTGGTGGGCAGAATCCGGTCGAGGGATCGTTTCACAACTTCAGCTTGCCCGAACCAACTGGGGTTATTGCCGTGATGGCTCCCAATGAGCAGCCTTTGCTCGGGCTGACTAGTCTGCTGGCCCCATTACTTTGTGCGGGTAACGCAGTGGTGGCGCTGGGAAGCGAAGCTCATCCCTTGGCCACAGCAATCCTCGGTGAGGTGTGCGCTACATCCGATGTTCCGGGTGGGGTGATAAATCTGCTCACTGGGCAGCGTGACGAGTTGGTTGATCACTTTGCTAGTCACCGCGATGTCGACGGCATAAGCGCGGCGAATGTGTCGGTCGAGCAGCGGCGACAGCTCGAGCTTGGAGCAGCCGAGAACCTCAAGCGAGTGCGCGTGCAGACGATCGATGAAGTCGATTGGTCTGGTGCTGCACTCGACGGCCCAGATGGCATAGAGGCATTTGTTGAGGTCAAGACCCTCTGGCATCCTTCGGCGACTTGATCCGATAAAGCCATAAGTCAACCATCCCTCGGGTAGCTGTGACAAACCCGAAGCGATGGCTATCCTCCGCGACCAAAAAGCGTGATTTGATCTGAATCAGCGGCTCGAATCATGCCCACCTGGGTGGGGAGGGTGGTTTTTCGCTATCTGAACAGTCAGGTGCGCCGTCCATATCTTTCTTCCTAGCCAGAACCTCGGCGCAGCGGCATGGTTGGAGGGTCATGTTCACCTTCCTCCTTCTCTCCGTACCCTTCATCCAGGATCCTGTTCCGGCCACCGAGGCCGAAGAAGTAGTTCAGGAGTCTGAGGTTCTGGCCGAGTTACGCGAACACGTCGATCGGCTGAGTCAGGCGAAAAATTATTCTTTCCGCATGCTGTCCACCTCGGATAGCACTGGCATGCGAGGTGGACGTGGTGGGAGTGCGCGCGGCCAGCGCGGCCAGCGCGGCCAAGGCGACCAAGTTCGTGGTCAGCAGGGCGAGGATCGCCCGGCGCAGGAAGGGGATCGCCCGGCGCAGGAAGGGGATCGCCCGGCGCAGGAAGGGGATCGCTCTCAGCAGGGAGGCGATGCACCCGCCTCTCCACAGTTACCGCAGCCCTGGGAGGGCGCCTACCAAGTCGGCAATCCGGTCCTGATGAAAAAGGGTGAGATGCAGGTCGTGCGTAACAGCGATGGTCGCATGGCGGTGAAGTCAGGTGAGGGTTCCTGGGCGTTGGTGAGCATGCCCGGCCGGGGTGGGCAGGGCCGCGGGGGTCAGGGTGCTGGCATGGATCGTGAGGTCATGCGTGCGATGTTTGAGGTGCGCACGGCGCGTCTGCCGCACGACATGCTTGCGACCGTTCTGGAAGGGTTGGATGGTGAAAAGTTGATGCGTGAAGAGAAGCTCGGCCTTGTTGTCTTCCATGGTCCGCTTACCGAAGAAGCTGCGCTGCAGTTGGCGGGCGGCGGCCGCATGATGGGGGGTCGAGGTGGCTTTGGTAGCGATCGCGGCGGCGAAGCGCCGCAGATGCTTGGTAAGGGCAAAGTACGCATTGCTTTCTCTGCCAATGGCAAGGCTGTTGACTTGATGATCGAGACCGAAATGATGGGCACCTTCGGCGACCGCGAGTTCTCGCGCAGCAGCAAGTCGGAAATCCGCGCGGCCAAGATCGGAGAGACCGAAATGGAAGTGCCCGCGGCCGCGATTCAGGCGCTAAGTCAGGATCCAGCGCTCGAGGAAGAGTTCTAAATCAGTCTGTTTCACCCGGGGCATTCTTTGCGGGGCCAGACGTGGCTTGATGCAGAAGCTGCTGCGAGTGCCCGGCCGCGGGAGCTAGGCTGGGCCCCATGCGGTGCTTCCTTGCCCTTTCCTTGATCCTGTTTGCAAGTCCTAGTGCGGTTGCGCAGAAGCTGAGTCAGCCCAGCGTTTTCGGCAACCATATGGTCTTGCAGGCTGATGGCCCGGTGCCCTTCTGGGGCACTGCTGAACCTGGTACGCGGGTTGAATTACATGGTGGATGGTGGGCGGGTGTGGTCTCGACCACTGCTGGCGTGGATGGCAGTTGGTCGCTGGAGCTTCCGGAAACGAAGGCAGGTGGTCCATATGAGATTGAAATTCAGAATGAGCAGGCGCTTCTTGTCTACGAGGATGTGTTGGTTGGTGAAGTCTGGGTTTGTGGGGGACAGTCGAATATGGAATGGACCTTAGGTCCTGGGGTTGGTCCGGGTATCGCGAACTGGGAGGAGGAGCTCGCCGGCGCGAACTTCCCGCAAATCCGGTTCTTCGATGTGCCGCACTCGGTCTCCGGCGTGCCGCTTGCTGATGCTGGTGGGGAATGGAAAGTCACAACTCCCGGGAATGCTGGTCGATTCAGCGCTGTTGGCTACCTCTTCGGTCGCAACCTGCATCACGAATTGAAGACTCCGGTTGGCCTGCTCGGCTGCAACTGGGGAGGCACGGTTGCCGAAGCCTGGACTAGTCGCGAGACCCTAGAGGCTTTCGGTGAGTTCGGCGCGGGGTTAGCCCAGATCGACGCGATAACAGGCGAGAACCAAAATGCCGAAGCCCGCTTTGCTGCAGAGCAGCAAGCTTGGTGGGATGGTCTTAAGGGCAAGGATCCCGGTAGCGGTGCCGCAGAGTGGTTCGCAGTGCAGCCCAAGGATGCCGGCCCGTGGCAGGACGCCACTTTGCCTGGTCCATGGGAGAGCGGTCCACTTGGCGACTTTGATGGCATCGTTTGGTATCGCCGCACGATGGAGCTGAATGAAAGCTGGGTTGGACAAGATCTGCGAATGAGCCTTGGCGCGATCGACGATTACGACACCACTTGGGTTAACGGGGTGCAGGTCGGTGCGATGCACGAGCCAGGCAACTGGCAGGCGCCGCGGGTCTACATTGTCCCAGGCGAACTTGTGAAGGAGCGAACGCTGACCATCGCGGTGCGTGTGCTGGACACGGGTGGCGGTGGAGGCTTTGTTGGCCCGCCTGAACGCCTTTCGATTGAACCAATTTCGGTCGCAGGGCAGGCGCGTCGCCTCGATGGCGTGTGGATGATGCGCCAGGGTCCGGGGATCGGAAATATTGGTCAACCTCCTTCACGCCCGCGTATGAATCCAAATATGCCGACCGCGCTGCACAATGGCATGCTGCGTTCAATCATCCCCTTCGGGATTCGGGGAGCCATTTGGTACCAAGGTGAGAGCAACCGCACACGTGCCTATCAGTACCGCCGCTTATTTCCAGCGATGATTGCCGACTGGCGATCGCTGTGGGGTCGCGGGGACTTTCCCTTCTACTTTGTGCAGATTGCACCTTTCAACTACGGCAACGATCAGGGACAGGCGGCTGCACTGCGTGAGGCACAGACGCTCGCGATGCGTGTCCCGAATACCGGTATGGCGGTGACGATGGACATTGGGGACCCGCGCGACATCCACCCAAAAAACAAGCAGGACGTGGCCGACCGTCTGGCGCGGTGGGCACTAGCCCAGACCTATAGCAAAGGGGGCGTGGATTTCTGCGGCCCAATCTTGGCGGGATTCCGGGCAGAAAAAGGTGGCATGCGGCTGTGGTTTTCGCATGCTGAAAACGGGTTGGCTTCGAGCAATGGGAAGCCCCTGTCTCACTTTACGGTTGCCGGCGAGGACAGGATTTTTCATCCGGCTATTGCGGTTGTGGAAGAGGTCGAAGGCCGCTGGACTCTGCGAGTTTCGAGCGAGGCTGTTTCAGGTCCTCTTGCGGTCCGTTACGCCTGGGGGGCAGCCGATGAACCTAATCTCATCGATGGAACTGGGTTGCCTGCGCCGAGTTTCCGGACGGACTCCTGGCCTGCTTGGCCTGGCGGTCCGGTGCGCTAGTCGAATGCGGACTCCTTAAGCAAAGTATCTACGGTAGCCCGCATTGGTAGAGCGGGGATTGCTCCCGCGACGGTGCAAGCTAATGCGCCAGCTGCGGTGCCGAAAGGCAGCCACTTCCGAGGTTCATTGTGTTCGAGAGCAGCGACTGTGGCGGCAGCGCAGAAGGCATCACCGGCGGCGGTGGTGTCGACGGGATCGACTGGGAAACTTGATTGGCGAGTTTCGCGCGCACCTCCTTGGGTATCGTGATCGAAGCACACCGCGCCTTGTTTGCCATAGGTCACGACTAGGCTTGGAACTTCGGGGCGGCCAAGTTCCTCGTATTCGACTTGATTGACAATCAGGGTCTGGATGCAGCGCAGAAACTTCTCCGGCAACGGGGCTGATGGCGCTGCATTGAGCACCACCGGTACGCCTGCTTCGTGCGCCAGCTGTGCAGCAGCCAGATTGGCTTCGAGTGGGATCTCAAGTTGCAGCATCAGGGCGTCTGCTCGGCGAATTGCATTGGCATGCTCTGCGACCAACGCGGCATCCACGCTGTGATTTGCGCCTGGCGCTGCCACGATATGGTTCTCGCCCTCTCGGGAAACCGTGATGACGCCGATGCCGGTGTGCAAAGTATCTCGATCCACTAGGCCATCGCAGCTCACCCCAGCGTCACGCAAAGCAGCACGAGCGGCGCGCCCGCCATCGTCGACGCCTACGCAGCCTAAAAACTTGACTTGCGCGCCCAGGCGAGCGGCTGCAACCGCCTGGTTGGCACCTTTCCCGCCGACAAAGCTTTCAAAGGGACCGCCCAGGATGGTCTCACCCGGCCGCGGAAAGCGTGGGGTTTGGATGACTAGGTCGCGAGTGACCGAGCCGAGTACGCAAAGTTGGGGAGGGCTCGCCGACATCAGACAGCCCGTATTATGGCTTTCTCCCCATGTCTCGCATCTCCCTCCTCTGCGTGGCTCTGTCGGCGATTCTTTATGCACTGCCAGCTGCCGCTGCCCAAAGCTCTGCTGAACGCGATGCATGGATGAAGCGTGTGGTGCGGGAAGAAAACGAGGTGCCGATCGAGATCATTCAGCAGCTGGCGAGTCCTGCGGATGCGCGTGCACTGAAGGACTTGAAGAAGGCGGTCAAGCTCTTTGATAAGCCGCGTCCCCTGAGTATCGCGTATGGGCAGTTTCGTGTGTTTCGTAAGGATGAGGAGCTGCTGCAGAGCACTATCAAGTTTCTTGCAGATGAAGTTGAAGATCGCAAGGTGCAACAAGCGCAGTATGCCCTTAATGCATTGAACGGATTGATGCCTGATTCGCACATGGTGTTGATGGAGATTGCGCAGAACCACGCGAATGATGATCTTCGCGCACGTGCCCTCCGACCTCTGCTTGGATATTTTCAGAATAATCAGACTAAGGAAAGTTTGGAGTTAGTGCTGGATGGTTTCCGTTTACGACATTCCGGGAAAGGGTCAGACTTCGTCAAGGCAGTCAGCGCATATTCGCTGAACGACTACCGTCGTTTGCTTGAAAAGCGTTTACGCGATCGCAATT
>JAKVCF010000131.1 GCA_022447335.1 Planctomycetota bacterium
AATAGTTCGGTGCGATGTTCGGGCGGAACTGCAAGCACCATGCGCTCTTGCGCTTCGCTGATCCAGATCTCCCAGTAGGAAAGGCCTGGGTACTTAAGGGGGGCAGCTTCAAGGTCTACTTCAGCGCCGCACTCTTCGCCCATCTCGCCGACCGCCGAACTGAATCCGCCTGCGCCACAGTCGGTTACTGAGCGATATAGGCCACGGTCACGCGCGATCATTTGTACATCGAGCACTTTCTTCTCGGTGATCGGGTCGCCAATTTGCACTGCGGTCGCGTCGACCGTGTCGGACTCTTCATGCAGCGCTTCGCTGGAGAAGGTGGCACCGTGAATGCCGTCGCGCCCGGTGCGACCGCCTAAGGCGACGATTAGATCGCCAGGCAACACTTCCTTGTCGACCTTGTCACGAGGAATCTCGCCGACACAGCCCGCGTAGACTAGAGGGTTGCCTACGTAGCCAGGGTGGCGCACTACTGTTCCACTGATCGTTGGGATGCCCATGCGGTTGCCATAGTCGCGGACACCGGCGATCACGCCACTTAGTACGCGGTCCGGGTGCAGTGTGCCTGGCGGCAGCTCTTCGCGGGACATGCCTTCGGGTCCGACGCAGAAAACGTCGGTTGCCGCGAAGGGCCTCGCTCCGAGCCCCGTGCCGAGGATGTCACGAATTACGCCTCCAATGCCGGTGCCGGCGCCGCCGTAGGGGTCCAGTGCCGAGGGGTGATTGTGCGTCTCGACTTTGATCGCTAGGCCTATCTCATCGGTCATCGCAATGACGCCTGCGTTATCACGGAAGACGCTCCAGCACCATTCCGGAGAAAGTTTGCGCGTAGCTTCGAAGACCGTTTCCTTGAGAAGGTTTTCGAAGTTGCGCTCGCGAATTAGTTCACCGTGGGCATCTTTTTCGAGCAGGCGCACTGGGCCCGTTAGCGTTTTGTGCTTGCAGTGTTCCGACCAGGTTTGCGCAATAGTTTCGAGTTCCACGTCAGTGGCTTCGCGACCGACGGATTGGTAGTGCGCCTGAATCGCGCGCATCTCCAAGATGCTGAGCGCCATGCTGCGGTCGCGCGATAGAGCGGCAAGGTCGTCATCGCCCAAGTCACGAATCAGCACTTCGGAGCGCTCACTGCGGCGTGAGTTTGGTACTGGGTGCGGTAGTATCGGCTGGTCCCCGAGCGTGGTCTGCTCAATAGTGGGATTGGCGAGTGCGCGCGAGCCGATACGCACCAGTTCACTGTTATCGACGCCTTTGTCTACCCGATAGGTACGGTAACTTTGCACGGGGTCGGTCTCGGTGAGCGCGACGTCGAGCAGGTGTAACGCGTTGCGTGTCGAGTCAGCTTCCGGGTCAGCGACGCCGGGTAGGCGGCGCACGACAAGAGTGCGGTTGCCACTGTCCGGCATTTCTCCCGGCGCGAGAATGCGCGTGGTTTCAGTAACCGGATCGGCGAGAAGTTCGGCGGCGATGCGCTCAATCTGCCCACGATCCAGATGACCAGGAAGGAGGTAGCCGCGGCCCGAGCGCACCGAAGGTGCGAGATCGAGGCCGCGGTCGAGGAGGGCGGCGTGGGCAGCATCCCCGACTGGGTCGGGGTGGCCGGCATCGAGCTCGAGCTCCACGCGCCAGGCTGGGGAAGTCACGGACATGGCCAGTGGCAGGTCGAAGCGGGTATTCTACGGATGCGGGAACACCGCTTCCATGCCGCCATGCCGCGTAAAGATCGCAAGTCCATTTCCGGCCCGACCGCGCTTCCCTTCAAAAAGCCCATCGAAGATGTTCGGTCCCGCCTGGAAGAGCTCGAAGAGCTCGCCGGCCAGACGACCCACGACCTGTCGGAGGAGCTGGCTTTCTATCGAGATCGGCTCGAGCGCCTGACGCAGGAGATCTACGGAGAGCTTACCCCGTGGAATCGGGTGCAGGTTGCTCGCCACCCCAACCGCCCACTCACCAGCGACTTCGTTGAGCACCTGTGTGCTGATTTTGTAGAGCTGCACGGGGATGGTTACTACGGTGACGATCGCGCTATTTTGACTGGCCTAGCGACTATCTATGGCGAGAAAGTCCTGCTGGTGGGTCATCGGAAGGGTAAATCCACCAAGGAGCGATTGGCTTGTCATTTTGGCTCAGCTCACCCCGAGGGTTATCGGAAAGCGCTGCGGAAGATGCGTCTTGGTGAACGTTTGGGGCTGCCGATCGTCTGTTTAGTGAACACCCCCGGTGCCTACCCGGGTGTGGGGGCCGAAGAGCGTGGTCAGGCTCGCGCGATTGCCGAGAACATCTTCGAGATGTTCGAAATCCGTACGCAGATCATAGTTGTAGTGATTGGTGAGGGTGGCTCGGGCGGCGCATTGGGCATTGCGGTGGGCGACCACATCGCCATGATGGAGAATTCCTGGTACAGCGTGATCTCGCCCGAAGGCTGTGCTTCAATCCTTTGGCGCTCGGCGGATGGTAAGGAGCAGGCGGCTGAGGCTCTTAAGCTGACTGCCCAGGACATGCAGGGGCTTGGCTTGGTTGACGAGATCTTGCCCGAGCCGGTTGGGGGCGCCCATGCTGACCCTCGGACTGCTATGAATGGGGTTGGAGAAGCGATTGCAGCTCGGATTCAGGCGCTTCGTTCGGTGCCTCTCGATGAGTTGCTCGAGGCGCGCTATCAGAAATTTCGCCGCATCGCCCAGCTGGAGCAGGCGATTCAGGCCGAGGCTGAAAAGGCGGCGAACACCGGTCCCAGGGAGGTCCTGGGTGATTCGGACGAGTCTCCAGACTTGATTCCGGAGGGTCGAAAGGGTGTCCCGCCCCGCCGGACCCCAGGCTCGCCTCGCGGTAGGCGCCTTTGAGGAAGTTCTCGCTAGGATTCCAGCCAACATCCGCGGGAGGCGGCACGTAATGCCCGGGGATACGATGAACTCCGCCGCCTTGCGATTGGTCCGCACCTCCAGCCACGACAGTCTTGAGTCGGGAAGCGATCCTCGCTCTCAGCTCGCTGACGAAGAGCTTTTTGCCCTCTGTATTGATGGCGATCGAGGTGCATTCCGCCTTCTAGTCGAGCGCTACGAGGGAAAAGCTGTGCACACTGCTCGCGGCATCGTGGGCAGCTATGAGACCGCGCGCGAAGTGGCGCAAGAGGCTTTCCTAAAAGTCTATGCGCATCGTGCCCGATTCGATCTCAAGCGTAAGTTCAGCACTTGGTTTTACCGCATCTTGCGCAACCAAGCTGTAGATCGCGCCCGCCGTCAGGTCGCGGGTACGCCGGGCGCAGCTTCTGAGTTGATCGGTGATTGGAATGGGGGCACGGTCGAGCCTGCGCAGGAGGCCTCCGCCCGTGAGCGTGTCCAGATGGTGCACGAAATTCTCAGCGGGCTGCCGGAGAAGTTTCGCATTGTGCTGGCTCTCCGTGATTTGGAAGGCTTGTCCTGTGGCGAAATCGGGGAACGGGTGGGCGCTACGGCTGGGACCGTGCGCTGGCGCCTTCATCACGCGCGCAAACTTTTCCGCGACCACTGGGAGCGTACTCTTGGGAAGGAAGAAGGGGGCGAATCACTGTGAGCTGCGCACTCAAGGAAGAACGACTCGCACTTCACTCTGGTGGCGATTTGCCGGTCGCTGAAGCGGCCGAGGTCGAACTGCACGTCTTGCAGTGTGAGAGCTGTGCGCGAAAGCTTGCAACCTATCGTTCTGCGCGCAATTCGCTACTCGCGCTGCGCGGCGAAGTGTCGACCTCGCCAGGCCTTTGGAAGGAGCTCGAAGTTCGTCTGGATGTGATAGATGCGACCAGTCGTCACCGGCGCCCGTGGTATTTTGGTCGTGGTTTGGGCGCGTCCCTTGTGGCAGCCGCTTTGCTGCTGACGTTGCGCCTCTTGCCAGAGAGTGGCGACGTGAATTCTCCGGATGTAGTCGGCGGCAACAGTCGATCGATAGCGATGCAAGAGGGTTATGACCCGCAGCTGCGTCCAGCTGACAAAAGTGAGCTGGTTGAGCTGCTCGAACTCACGGTTCCCGCTCGGATTGACGGCGCCGAAACTGAAGGTTTGGTTTCGCGCCCGGTCAACTCCGAGGATAAGTAAGTAGGTGGCGATTAGCCTGTCGAGCGCTGCCCGGCTTGGAACTCATCGAGGATCCCCAGAGCGCGTACCACTTGTGCGGCTTCCTGGTCGAGTGAGGTCTTGCCGAGAAAGGTCCGCATGTCCGATGAGGCTGCAGGCAAGTTGCCTTGGTAGTAGCGCGCTAGGCCGCGGTTGTAGTACTCATTCGAGCGTTCCGGAGCTAACTTGAGAATCTCAGTGAGTTGATCTTCGGCGCTTCCCCATTCCCTGCGATTCATGAGAATGCTTGCTGCGAGGCCGCGTGCTTCGACTTCCCAGGCAATGTCGCGCAGAAGACTGTCCCGCACGAACTGTTCATTCGCCAGCGTCATTTGCCGGGTAGCTAAGGCGTTGTTCTTGAAGCGACGCGATTCGCGCAGGATCACGACAAGTTCTTCGAGTGCCAGGAGGCTTTCGTCATCCCGATATTGGTGTGCCAGGATGCGAGCCTTGTGCTGTAGCGCTTCTACCCACTCGGGACGACCTGCGAGCGCCTCATTTATCAGGCGGAGTGCAGTGGCTAGATGGGTCTCAGCTTTATTCCGACGCTCGCGAATATCGGTAGCCATGGCGCTTCGCGCCTCGCCCTCGGAGGGGCTTTCACTCAGCTCGGCGCGCTTTTGCTCGAGTACTAGGGCTGAACCGAGCAGCAATTCGGCGTGACGTAGGTGGTACTCGCCAAGCGAGTAAGCTGTCTTGAAGTCAGCTTCGGTGTCGTATGCCTCGCTTAGCTCGAGCCCGGCTAGTTGGACCGAAGTAGGGTCACCTTTCTTGAGCAGAGTGCGGCCGAGGATGTGGCGAAGTTCCGAGTCCTCAGGGGCGATTTCGAGACCCCGTCGAGCTTGCTGTTCGGCGCGGTTGAGATCGTTGACGTCGTAGTACTGCGCAGCGCGCTGACGATAATCAGCGATCAGATCGAGCTCTTCCTGAGAGAGGGAGCAGCCTGAAGCGCAGAGCAGGAGCAGAGCCGTCGAGAGGGCGCGCATGCAATCTGAAACGAGAGAGGGTCGGGGCGCTGGGCGCGTCCCGACCCTCTAGGGTACCGCGGACAGGGGGGTGCCGGGTTATTCGCGGTCGTCCCAGAGCCACGGGGCCTGGATTGGCTTCCAGTCCTCAAGGCCTTCGGGGAAGTACAAGCCTAGCTCGCGCTCAGCAGACTCTTGCGAGTCAGAGCCGTGGACTAGGTTGTAGGACTTGGAGCAGCCGAAATCGCCGCGGATGGTTCCCGCCTCTGCCTCGATGCCAAAGGTTTTGCCCATCATGCTGCGAGCCACAGCGATCGCGTTGGGGCCGCGCAAGGCCATGGCGATGATTGGGGAGGAGGTCATGAAGCCCTTGAGGCCCGGGTAGAAGGGCTTGTCAACGTGTTCGGCGTAATGTGTATCGGCGAGCTCGGAGCTCATGCACATAAGGCGCATGCCTACGAGTTGCAGGCCTTTGGTCTCGAATCGAGACAGGATCTGGCCGACTAGCCCGCGATGTAAGGCGTCGGGCTTGAAGAGGATGAGGGTCGTTTCCACGATGTGTCAGTTGTTCGAAGAACGGCGCGAAAGCATACGGAACGAGGCCAAGATTCGCCAGTTTCCCGTTGAAGGAAACCTAGAGGAGCATAGAATACGCGCCCCTTCTACCGGGGACGGGCCAAGTCCAAATCAGGCGGGTCCCGAGCCGACCGAAGGGTCCCGCTCTTTCGTCCTTCAGGAAGAGATTGCCAGTCCCTACCCGTGATTTCGCCCGCCTCTCCTCGATGGGGGTCGAGTTCACTTTGACGGTGGGGTTGTTCGGGTGGATCGGTTACGCCGTAGACACTCGATGGGCGGTCTTCGGAAGCTTTCCAGGTTTTCTTCTCCTCGGTGTCTTCGTTGGCATGGGGTTGGGGGTTTACCGGCTGAACTATCAGCTGGCTGCCTGGCAGAAGAGCTACGACACAGCTTCAGGTGAAGCTGAGCCCGAAGATCGAGGGTCTGACCCTCCCGACCGATGAGAGTCCTCCTCATCACCCAACTCCTTGGCTTTGCCCTAGGGGTGACCGCGACGGCTCTTTTGCACGAGATCTATCGCGAGGGTGCACTGATCGGGCTAGTCACAGCGTCCATTCTGGAACTTTGGAGTTCGGGCCGCCGGATGCGCTCGATCGATCCACAGGCCTCGCATGCTCAGTTCGCCGCAGCGCTCGCGGGGGGCTTCCTCAGCAAGTTGGTGTTTCTGATCGGCCTTTCGCTAGTCGGCCACTTCTGGCAACTCTTTTCGGCCCCGGCCTTCCTGCTCGCTTTCTT
>JAKVCF010000132.1 GCA_022447335.1 Planctomycetota bacterium
CCTCGAGTAAGTCTTCGATGGTGACCACACCTGCAGTGCCTCCGTACTCGTCAACCACGATGGCTAGGTGTACGCGTTCACTTTGCATTTGCTCGAGCAGGGCGGGCAGGCGCACCGTTTCGGGCACGCTAAGCGAGTTGCGCATGTGATGACGGACCGGTGCCTGCGCGGCAGCGGCTTCTTCTTTGACGAGGCCGAGCACATCTTTGATGTGAAAGACACCCAAGACGTGGTCCAGATCGTCCTCGTATACCGGGATACGCGTATGGCCTTCTTTTGCGGAGAGGTCAATCGCGTCAGCAACCGAGGTGTCGGCGGCCACAGCGGTGATCGCTGTACGGGGAGTCATGACAGTGGCAGCGTCTGTCTCGGGGAGGTCCAGCAGACGGCCAATCATCTTGAGCTCAGTCGAACCGAGTCGCTTTTCGCTTTGATGCTTGTGGGCTAAGCCGAGCAGCTGAGCCGCCCGTTGTTCGGTTCGGTTTTGGCTTTCGGTGCGCCGGGATGCGCGACCCAGCATGTGACTAAAAGTGTGCCAGAGGGTCGAGGTGATGGCGTGGATGCTGAGCGGGAGAGGTGAAACGAAAAGCACCGGGGCTAGCAGGCGTCCCTGGACGACTTGGGAGGGCACTCCGTCGAGGACTAAGCCACCGAACAGCACGAGGCCTACTAGGTGGAGCCAGCGAATCGTGCCGTCTTCGAGTACGAGCGTGGTTGCAGCAAGTAGCGCCGCAGAGGTCACCAAGGTGGCGCGTAGCAGGCGAGCGGCCAGCATGGCTCCGTCGGGAGCGGCCAGTAAGTTCTCGGAGCGTAGGCGCCAGCGCGTGGAGGGCGAGGTGAGCAGATTGGCTCGGAGTGGTGAGCACAGCAGCGCGTAGACTCCGCCGAATAAGGATGCTGCGAACAGCAGCGTTGCTGGCAACAAACTAGGGAAAGGGTCGTCTTCCAAGAATCGTCGACTTTGAGGCTGGACGAGACGCCTCGTGAAAGGCGGCCGCCCGCATCGTAGATTGTATCTCGAAATGAGTGACACCGCGCCCCGGCCAGAGACTGCCGAAAATCAGATTAAGCAGTCCTGTGAACTGCTTCTGCACAGCACAGCTGGGATATTGGGGACGGTTGAAGGGGCGGATGCGTTGGCTATTTCGGATGGGAAGGTGCTTTCGGCGGGTTTGGGGTCTACGCTTCGAGCCCAATACCGGGCTATCGAAGAAGTAGACGGGAAGGGTTTGCTGGGGTTGCCGGGATTTGTCGATGGCCATACTCATCCCGCCTTTGCGGTCGGTCGCGCACAGGAATTCGACTGGCGCGCAGAGGGACTGGAATATCTCGAAATCGCGGCACGCGGGGGCGGCATCCATTCCTCAGTGCGCGCGGTGCGCGAGGCCTCCGAGGAGCAGCTGACGGCGCAGGTTGCGGCTCATTTTAGACGGATGCAACGGCATGGCACGACCGCTTGCGAAGCGAAGTCGGGATATGGGCTGAGCCTCGAGGACGAGAGTAAATCGCTGCGGGCCATCCACGCTGCGGCAGATGCGACGGGTATGAGGGTGCGTGCGACTTGCTTAGCGGCACACATGGTTCCTCAGGAGTTCCAGGAAGACCCAAGTTATTATCTAGAAATACTTTGCAACGAAATTCTCCCATCTATCTGCCAACAGGGCCTTGCAGAGGCAGTAGATGTCTTCATCGAGCGGGGGGCATTCGATCTAGAAGCTGGGCGGCGCTATCTCGAGGCCGCGCAGGAGCTGGGTCTTGGGCTCAGGGTGCATGCGGATCAGTTCCACTCATTCGGCGCGGTTGAGCTTGCGGTTGAGCTGAGTGCAGAGTCGGTGGATCATCTCGAAGTATTGTCCGACTCGGGGCTCGAGGCTCTAGCGCTCAGCCGCAAGACTCACGCGGGGCTGCTTCCAGCAGTACCGCATTTTCTGCGCCAGCAGGCCAATGCTCCGGCGCGGCGCTTGCTGGCGGCCGGAGTGCCCTACTTCATCGCCACTGACTTCAACCCGGGTTCGTGCTACACGCCGAGTCTGCCCGAGGTTGCCCATTTCGCCCGCATCCGACTGAATCTGAGCGCAGCCGAGGCGCTGCATGGTGTCACCCACGGTGCGGCGACCAGTCTTGGCTGGGGTGAGCAGAAAGGGCGGCTTGACCCCGGTTTCGACGCCGATTTCGTGCTCTGCGAGCTGCCGGACGAGGCCCATTTCGGTTACGGGTTTGGCGAGAATCCGGTCCGTCGGGTCTTCGTCGGCGGCAAGGAACTTAGTTAGACTGTCGCGCCTCGCGTATTCGCGCGTTCTGCTGGGATGTCTTCGTCTACTCCGATCGTTCTCGCTTCGGCGGTGCGCACTCCGATTGGTCGCTTCGGTGGCGGTTTGGCCAGGCTTTCAGCGCCTTCGCTGGGCGAGGCAGCGGTGCGCGGTGCCCTGATGCGAGCCGGCGTCGCCGCTGAGGATGTAGATCTCGTGGTTTTTGGGCATGCCCGGCAGGCAGGTCAGCGTCCGAACCCCGCGCGGCAAGTCCTGATTCGCACAGGTATCTCTCAGACTGCGGTTGCTTACACCACTAATATTGCCTGCGCATCAGGAATGAAGGCGGTACAGCAGGCGGCAGATGAAGTCCGGCTTGGTCGTGCGACGATTGCAGTGGCAGGGGGCATGGAGTCCATGTCGCAGGTGCCGCACATATTGGAGCGCATGCGCGATGGTTACCGACTCGGCGACAGCAAGGTCGTCGACCTGATGTACCGCGACGGCTTCCAATGCCCTCTTGCTGACATGATCATGGGCGAGACCGCGGAGCTGCTGGCGCAAGAGCGCAACATCACCCGCGAGGACCAGGACGTATTCGCCCTGGCTTCGCAGGAAAAGGCAGCAGCTGCCATTGAAGCGGGCCACTTCTCCTCTGAGCTGGTGCCGGTTACCGTGCCTGGCCGCAAGGGCGATGTGGTGATCGAAGTTGATGAACATCCTCGTCCCGGTTCGAGCTTGGATAGGCTTAGTAAGCTTACGCCGGTTTTCGATCGAGAAAAGGGTACCGTCTCAGCGGGCAACTCCTCGGGTATCACCGATGGAGCTGCTGCGTTGGTATTGATGACCGCGGATGAAGCCGAGCGCCGCGGCGTGCAACCGCTTGCCATTCTTCTCGATACGCAAGTGGCAGGCACCGATCCCAAGCGTATGGGCCTTGGTCCGGTGCCTGCGACCGAGCAGTTGTTTGCTCGTAACGGATTGAAGATCGAAGACTTCGGCCTTTTCGAACTCAATGAGGCTTTTGCCGCACAGGTGCTTGCTTGTCAGCAGGAGCTTCCTATTCCTTCCGAGTTGCTCAACGTTAACGGCGGCTCGATTGCCCTGGGGCATCCGATCGGATGCACCGGAGCCCGTATCCTCGTCACGTTAGTGCACGAGATGCGCCGTCGCCAGGTTGACCGCGGACTCGCCACCCTGTGTGTTAGTGGCGGCCTTGGCATGACCACGGCCCTCGAACTTTGTTAGATCCATGTGCAAATTAACCCTCCTTCCTTTCCTGCTGCTCGCTGCGTGCACCGCCGAGGCGGAGCACGTTGCTAGTGACGAAAACGGTGCGAACGTAACCGAAGCCAACAACCTGCAGCCCGAAGATCCAGTTACTTCGGCGCGCGCCGTTAGTGACGAAGAGGTCGAAGCGGTCATGAAGGATGGAGGTGTAATCTCGGGCGACCGCCCGTTGATCGCAGCTCCAGGTTCGCAGGAGCCTAAGTACGAGCCGAAGCGTGCCCCGGAGCATGGTTTCCAGGTTGGTGGCGACGTTTCGAATGAAGCGCTCGCTAACTACTACGTCGATATCACGATTGCGATCGATGGCGAAGAGGTTGGCACGATGAGTATTGCTTTGTGGCCACAGTTTGCGCCCGGAACTGTACGTAACTTCCTGCGTTACGCTGACGAAGGGTTCTATGACGGCTTGGCCTACCACCGCATCCTGCGCGAGTTTATGTGCCAGGGCGGCGACTCGAAGGGCGACGGTTCAGGCGATGGCCCGCACGGAAATATCGTCGGCGAGTTCCAGAAGCCGGGCGAAGAAGCGCGAAAGCACGCCTACGGCGTGCTTTCGATGGCCCGTAGTGGTAGCCCAAACTCAGCGAGCAGCCAGTTCTTTATCTGCTGCGCTGAGACTCCGGATGTCTGGAACCTCGACGGCGCTTACGCCAGCTTTGGCAAGCTGACCAAAGGCGTTGATGTGCTGGAAGCTATGGCGAACGTGCCAGTGGGTGGCCCACGCCGCTCGAGCCCGATGCGCAAAGTTGTCATGACCAGAGTTGAGGTCAAAGAAGGCGTGCCGCCAGTGGGCGAGAGGCCGATTGAGCGCCCGAAACCGGATCTTGGTGGTGAGCCAGAGTTCGTGACTGTGCAGCACATTTTGGTTTCTTTTGAAGGGGCTCAGCGGAACGTCGCTAAGAAGCCGCGGACTGCTGCTGAAGCCGACGCACTGGTCAAGGACTTGATGGGTCGCATCGAGAAAGGCGAAGATTTCAACGCGTTAGTAATAGAAAATAGCGATGACAACTTTGCGCCGGACGAAGAGAGTCCGAGCATCTATCCGATGATCAACTTTGGTGTGCAACAGACCGATCGTTTGCGCGCAGAGTTTTCGTTGCAGCCGGCTGCTACTGCTATGCAGCAGGATGTTGCTGCGCGTCAGCGTGCCGGCCAGATCACTGCTGAGGAAGCGCGCGATGAGGTCAATGCTTGGGTGCGCGAGAAGATTGCCGAGCTCGATGATAAGTTTGGTGAGCGCGCTCTTCCGCGCGACCAGATGGCGGGCGCTTTCGGTGATGTTGGCTTCAAGCTCCAGGTGGGCGAAGTCGGTTTGGCCAAGCCTGACGCCCAGAATTCCCCCTTTGGATACCACATAATCAAACGCATCAAGTAGAGGAACGACCGATGACTGATCTTGCACAACCGCATGAGCTGACCGATGATCAGCTCGAGAACATTCTTGTCGAGCTTGAAGTGAGCGTCGGCGGCCGTTCGGCTGGCACGATGCAGCTGGAGTTCTGGCCGAAAGTCGCGCCGGCAACGGTACGTAACTTCACGCGCTACGTTTCCGAGGGCTTTTACGATGGCAAGATCTTCCACCGAGTGATCTCCGGATTCATGATTCAGGGTGGTTGTCCGACGGGCACTGGTACGGGGTCGGGTCCTCGCGGGAATATCCCGGGGGAGTTCACTGCCGACCAGGCCTATTCGCACAAGCGCGGTGTGCTTTCGATGGCGCGCTCACAGGATCCAAACTCGGCGAGCTGTCAGTTTTTTGTCTGTCATGCCGATGCTGAGTTCCTCGATAGTCAGTACGCTGCGTTTGGTCGCCTAGTTTCAGGCGAAGATGCACTGGATGCTGTAGCTGGTGTGCAGACTGGTGGTCAGGATCGCCCGGCAGAAGAGTGCAAGATCGATTCGGCCAAGCTGATTTCTCGTATTTAGGGAGAGGGCTATGAGCGAAGACGAGCAGATCGAAGAGTTGGCCGAGTTTGGCTATGAGTACCTGCACATCGATCTCGATGATGAAGGGCTAGCGCTTATCACGATCAATCGACCCAAAGCTCTGAATGCGCTGAATGCCCAA
The DNA here is from genome assembly GCA_022447335.1 of Planctomycetota bacterium. Taxonomy (GTDB): domain Bacteria; phylum Planctomycetota; class UBA1135; order UBA1135; family UBA1135. Next base: position 5,608 of record JAKVCF010000132.1, read on the forward strand.
GTGCTTGACGAGTTGCGTGACGCGGTTGTCGAGTTGGCCCAGGTCCCCGAGGTCGAAGTGCTGATGATCACGGGTTCGGGAGAAAAAGCTTTTGTGGCTGGCGCGGACATCGGTGCGATGGTGGACTTTAGTCCGCTCGACGCGCGCGAGTTTTCGCACATGGGCCAAGACACCTTTGCCACCATCGAGTCTTGCCCTAAACCAGTGATCGCGCTGATCAATGGATTTGCGCTGGGTGGAGGGCTTGAACTCGCGATGTCTTGCCATCTGCGTTTGGCTTCAGATAACGCGAAGATGGGCCTACCTGAAGTGACACTGGGTCTGATCCCTGGCTTCGGTGGAACCCAGCGCCTCGCACGACTGTGTGGTCCGGGTGTTGCGCGGGAGTGGATCCTGCCTGGCGATGCTTACAGTGCCGAAGACGCTCTGCGCGCCGGCCTAGTCAGTCGCATTGTTCCACAGGCAGAGCTGCTC
>JAKVCF010000133.1 GCA_022447335.1 Planctomycetota bacterium
CAGTCGACTTCCACATGCCGGAACCATGGGAAACGTTGCCCCGCACGGTCTTTTCACCACCTCCCACATAAATAACATTGGAATCCCACTGACTTACGGCCACAGCTCCGATTGATCCGCCGAAGTAACCATCACTAAGATTGGACCAAGTTTGCCCTGCATCTTCAGTGCGCCAGACCCCACCGCCTGCAGCGCCCATGTAATAAGTGGTTGCATCTCCGGGGATACCGGCAACCGCCGCCGAACGACCGCCACGGTGCGGCCCAATCGAACGATATTCAAGCGCCTTGAAACGACTAATTTCTGGGGGCGCGGCGACATCCTCGACTTGCGGTGCCCACACTACGCTCCATATCAAAAGGGAGAGAGAAAGCATCACGCGAGTCTAACAATGCCTCTCCAAAACTCTGGTCGCAGCGCCTTGCAACTACGATCACTTAGCTTGCCAGGGCCTTCATCACTACATCCAAGGCGCGGCGCAAAGTTTCCCGGCGCACACCCGCATCCACCAGAGGCGGCCCTCCGTAACGCATCGCCTCAGCCTCGCTCAAGAAATCAGCGACCTGCTCTGCGAGCACAGCCTCGATGCCAACCTCCCGCAGACGCCGAGCGGTACCTGGGCCGCTCAGCCGCGCACAGGGCCATTCCAAACGTGTCGCCAACCACAGCTGTAAGGGCTCGATCGCATCCTCGTCCACAGTCGCCACCTGTTCGATTTGCGTGAAGGCCTGCGCCTCGCGAGCCGCCACGTTACGCCTCAAGGCCTGGCGCGCCCAAGAAGCGAATGCTAGCAAACCCGCACCGAACAGAACTGAAATCCAGGCCGGAGTTGTCTCGATAGACCTCGCATCGAAATCTTCGACCCGATCAACATCGACCTCTTTTTGAGGCTCTTCGGAAGAGCCAGTAATGAACAAGGTTTGCGACTCGCTCTGCTCAAGGATATAGCTTCCCTCATTCGAATCGAAGCGCAATACCTCGAAGGGTGCAAGAGTCCACTCACCAGCCCGAAGCAACCTGCCGTCGAAGCGAAAGTGCTGTTCGTCAGATCCCAACGTACCATCGTCTTCACGAATTGATCCCAGCCAAGCCCAAGCCTCCCCCTCGGGAGCGATCACCTGCAAAGTATCGGACAAGCCCTGACCGCGCGCGATCACACGCACTTGAAAGTCTTCGCCACGATATAGGGCCTGTGGAAGGCGCTCCACGCTAAGTCGAACTGGTCCCAACACGCCCGAGCTCTGCTCCGCGCGCGGATGATCTGGCAAGGCCTGAATCGTGAATGCAGAAACCTCTGCGTCCCCAACCCATTCCCGTTGATCCACTGGCATACGTTCCCCAAGAAAATCTTTCTCCCATTCGGTGGCATAGGTCAGTGTCAACCGAGCTCGAGGCAACTGTAAAGATTCGACGGAAGATGCCGTGGATGAAAATCGTAGCCAAGCATGCACCGTATATCGATTCCATGCCTCACCGCTCTCCATGAAAGGCTCGACCTTTGCACGCGCGAACTGTCCATCCCAAACGAAGCTGACTCCTCCGGAGGACTCCTCACGCAGCGGCTCAAAACGAAAATACTCCTGATCGCCCCAAGCACGCGTGTCCAATCTAACTGGTAAATCTAAAGGCCTGCGAAACACCGAAATCAATTGCTGCTCAATGACAGCAACCGGAAGTGCGAACTCCAGCTTGACCATACGCTCGCTTCCCGCCCAAATCGGCGATGTACCCGCGTCGACGCGTAGCCGTGCAATCTCCTGGGACGATGCGGTCGCCGCGCTCAGCATGACTACGCAGGCCACAAACCCAAAGCGTAAAGCATTACCAATCACGCTCGACCTCCGGGGCATCAATTCCGGGAAGCGCTTTACGCTCGGACCGCCTCTTCGCTTCCTGTTGCCGCACACGCTCCAGTAAAGCATCAATACGCTCAGGAGTCGGAGGTGGCGGAATCGCCAGAACATCCCGCGCTTCAGTTTCAATCGAATTGGGCGATTCCTGCTGCGCGCCTTCCTCCGCCGCGTCGCTCACTTCGATACCGGACTGCCTAGCCAAATCAAGCACTTCCGCCAATCGCCGTTGCGCTCGCTCGGCATTGCGGCAAGCCACCTTGTTCAGCACACTCTCCCGACTTGCAAACCTCCATTGCGTATCAGCGCGACGCAGACCGCGTACTGCTTCCTGCCAATTCTCAGCATTCCCAAAAGCGGCTTGAGCCTGTGCGAGCTGATCTTCGGCTTGATGCCAAACAATCTGCGCCGCCAAGAATCTCTGATAAGCGCCAACGACTCGATCGTCGAATCCCGATAGCTCGCGCAATTCCTGTTCAGCCGTCGCCCATTTCCCCTCACGCAGCGCCTGATCGACATGCTCAATCTGCATGCGCGCTTCTTTACGCTGCTCACTTTTTTCGTTGCAAGCGACGAGGAAAATTCCGAGGAAGAAAAGATATCGAATCATGTACGCATCCTCCCACCGAAAACAAGGCAGAGAAACGCAAGCAGCAGAGGCCAAGCAAAGCGAGATCCACGGCGCCCAAGATCATCGATGGACGCTAAACGAGTGGCATCCTTCTGCAGACGATTGCGCAATGCAAGCAACTCAGGGTCGTCTAAGGCATCGCGATAACTTCCTGCCGTTCGTATACCCAGTTCACGCAGGTTCCGCGCATCTAGGGCCGTGACGACATCGCGGCCCTCACGATCTATCAGAAAATTCGACCGCCCACGCTCTTGCACGACAATCTTGCTACCTGTCATGGTGCCATACCCCACAGCATGGATTGGAATGGGATTCTGCCACTCACCAATCATTGCAAGAGCGCGTCCCTCAAGATCTTCTCCATCGGTCAGCAAAACGATTGCTTGCGCACGATCACTCTCGGAATCGAGAGCTTCGCGCGCGGCTTGTAACGCAGCTGCTAAATCCGTTCCACCGCGCCGCACTGCACTGGGATTGGCGATCGCGATCAAGGACGCATAACTCGCACGGTCGTCGGTCAAAGGAACTAATCGTCGCGTCTCACCAGAGAATGCAAGCAATGCAAAACGATCATCTACGCCGGACATGACCAATGAAGCCAAGGATTTATGCGCAGATTGCAATCGATTGGGCACTAAGTCGGTCGCAAGCATTGAGCGCGAGACATCGAGGCACACCACAATGTCGCTACCTTTACGCTCAGTTCGCAGCGATTCCCGCCCCCATTCTGGCTGCATGGCCGCTAGTACGAACCCCAGAGTTGCAAATGCCCACCAAGAAGCCTGACTGGCCTCTCCCTGCCCTAAACAGCGAGGCCCAAAGCACTCCATACGTCGACGCATACGCGCCCGATCACGGGACCGGATCCATGCATAGATGAGCGGTACAGCGGCAAGCGCCACCAGCCACTCCGGCGCAGCAAAGGCGAAGCTCAAGGCAGCACCTCTCCGGGGCCATGGCGGAGAGCCAACCCCGCGAACAGCAGCAAGGTCGCACAGAACAGCCAGGCCATGAAGCGATTCTGATCTTCAAAGCGCGCCTCTGCGAAGGGGCTCTTAGCCAACCGATCAATGCTCGCGAAGACCTGCTCCAAAGTGAACATATCCTGCGCAGCGAAGGCACGGCCGCCTGTTTCCCGCGCCAACTCATGAAGGTTATCCGGATCTTCGCTAGCTACGGCAATGGGGTAAACACGCACCCCAAAGGCCCGGCATAGTGCAGCCGCTTCAAGCGGCCGCAGTGAACCTGGCTCGATGGGCGTCGCCACATTCTCCTTCCCGTCTGTAAGAAGCACGATTACCTTGGACTGCGCTTCACGCGTGGCCAAAACCTGCGCAGCACGCGCCACCGCAGCCCCAATCCCAGTGAGATCTTCGGGGCTATCTCGTTCCACTATTTCGACTTCGTGCAACAGCGCCAACACGGCCATATGGTCCAATGAAGTCGGGCTGAGTAAGTCGGGATAACGAGCGAAGGCAATCAGGCCAATCCGATCCTCGCCGCGCGCCTCAACAAATTGAGATGCTGCATCGATGGCCACAGCAAGACGATCGCGCACCGGATCAAGGTCGCGCGCACCCATCGAAGAAGAACGATCGACGACCAGAAGAATCTCGACTCCCTCTCGTTCCGGCGGTAACGCCACTCGCTCAACCGGCCGAGCCATCGCCAAAGCCAGGATCACTATTCCAAATCCGTGCAGAACTCGAGCGATAGATAGTGCCCATGGAAAACCAGTGGGTACCGCGTTCAGCAAGAATGCTGGCCCCAAAGATTGCGTGAATTGTCCGCGACCACGCGCGCGATCTACAAACCACAGTGCTAGTGGTAGTAACAAGACAAGCAACCAGGCAGGATCTTGCAAGCGCGTGAAACTCAGTGCGTCGATCATGAACGCATCCCCTCGACTGCGTGCAGCACATCGGCGAGCTCATCGAGATCCTGATCGAGCGGAAGTGAGTTGACCTCGTCACCGAACAGCGATTGTTCGCAGGACTTCACCAGAGCCCGCAGGCTTTCGGCTTCTGTTGGTGGCAGTGCGTAACGCTGGATAACACGTTTCGTAAGCTCCTCGCCCCCCCAGGCACGCCCGGGCTCGAGTGCGCGCAGAAGTTCACGCGCGGCGATGCGTGCAGCAGATCGCTGCTCCTCGGTATCACCCGGCATCAATTGCACGCGCGCAAAATCATCCCACGGGTCCCAGTTTGCACGCTGTGCACGTACAGCAACCGGGCGACGGCGCGCACTCCACCCGACTACTGCGAGATAGAGTAAAACCACCGTAAGTGCAGCTAAAGGATGAGCGCCTCCCTGAGCAGGCACGTTGGGGATGGGTGGCGCACCCTCAATCTGGCCCGCGTCCTTGGGCGACAGAACCGAGCGAACAATCAGCCGCAAGTCGGCGCCTGCCAAAACCTGCTCTTTCTCACGGTCAGGACCCTGCACCGCAAAGGGGAGCGCAATTGAGAGATCGCCTATTTGCCAAGCACGCAAACGCAAACGGCGAACCTCACGAACCTGGCCGCCACGCTCGGTGTGCTGCACACTCAGCTCTTCGACCTCAAGCGGATCGAGCATGTTGGCATCAAATCCCGAAACACGCCAACCTTCTGGCCATGTGCGGACCAGCGTAGCGTCGACAGCTTGACCAAAACTCCACTCCTGCGGTAAAGCACGCTCCCAACGCTGATTGACTGGCACTTCGCGGTCACAAGACCACATGACAGCCCACAGCAATACGAGCAGGGTGCGCAGAATCATCCACTCCCCCGCACGCGTTTGCGCTGTTCGAAGTAAGCCTGCAAGGGCGTGACGAGCCGCTGAAGCGAAGCCTCATAAGGAACCAAAGTCGTCACGCAATCCGCACCTGCGCGACGTACCGATTCTTCAATCATCTGTAAGCGCTCATCCGCTGCCGAGCGCCACGCGCTCTGCACCGCAGGACTGCGCCCATCGACCAGGCGCGACTCTTGTCCGGAAAAAGAAGAAAAGCGCACCAACGCAGACGGCGGAGACCACCATTCCGGTGGCAACAAAGGGATGGCCACAACATTGTGATGTCGCGCACAAAGGCTCAATGATTCCTGCCAACCCTCCTGCAAGAAATCCGACAATACGAAGACAGTGCTACGCCGTTGAACCAGCTGCGCCACTCTCTCAAGTGCTGCATGCAAACCCAAACCTTGGCCCGAATGCGGCAAGGACAGCGCATCGCGTACCACGCCAAATCCATGTCGGACGCCTTTACGTGGAGGCACCGCATGAGAAACCTTGCCACCAAAGGCCACCCATCCCACCGGGTCGTCGAAACGCTGCGCCGTGACGACTAACAATGCTGCTAAGCGCGCCGCAGCATCACGCAGTGACCAGACTCCAAAGCCCGCCTCCATTGAAGGGCTCAGATCAAGTAATAGCATCAGCGTGC
>JAKVCF010000134.1 GCA_022447335.1 Planctomycetota bacterium
CCGTGTCGTAGAACAGCATGTGATCCGCATCGTAGTTCTTATCGATCTCAGGCATCCTGTCGTCCTTCGTCCAGCGATACCGGTGCGGCGAAACATTGGCCGTGATTGCAAAGGTTCCGCCACCGCCACCAGCGGCGATGTTGTTGATCGACTGTTTGCTGTACGGAGAAGTCGTATTCGAACTCTGGTTGAAGCCACTCTCGCCGCCTTGACCGCCTTGACCCGAGAAGTTGAAGGCGCCGTTACCCGACATACCACGATAAGTTTCCTGGAAAACTTCCTGCGAAGAGGTGCCGCCGTCACCACCACCACATTCGCCCTTAGCGCCACCCTCGGGGCGCTGCGGCGAATTGAGGCCAGTCGGCCAGACTGCATGGTTACCACTCACATTGAGACGACCATCAATGCGCACATCACCAGTTGCATAGATAATCAGAGGGTTATCGCCACGACCACGCAATTCGCTACCAGCTTCTATCGTGAAGTCACGACAGTTCAGAACCCCGTTCTGAATCGTGAACGTGGTGTTATTGGAGTCGGTAAAGAAAGTCTGCGAATTCGTGAAAATCTCTGAGTAGCCCGAATTCAGCAAAAAGTCTAGCGTGGTGAAACCGCCCGGAAAATCAAAGCTTGCCTGCATGAAGCCATCGCCAACATCCGCCGCCGGAAGCGGTAGACCAGTCGTAAGATCGAGGTCGGCGGTGCTAGTGAAGTCATTGGAATATTCGTCGACCACTTCGGTGCTCCCCCATGCGACCGTACTGTCGTTGAAGTACTCGGCCAAGGTCGGCACGGTGTAGATCGGAGTCGTAAGGTCTGCTGCGTTTTCCTCACCAGCAATGTCAGCAAACTCACGCTTGATAACCACCTTCAGTTTCCGGTTAGTCGGCAGGATGCCCGACACTGCGAAGATGACGGTCGAACCATCGGACTGACAGTTATCCCCCACAGACAACGTACCCGGAAGACGGTTGTCCTCGGGGAACACATCCTCATTCACCGAACCTACTTCACCGTCCGCGAACAGGATGTACAGGTTGCGTGAGTTCAGGTTTCCCGGGCGCGCATCGATAGCCTGATTAAAGTTGATCCGCACGAAGCTATCCGGATCGCTGAACAGGTTGAGGCCTGCCGGCCACTCGATCGGATTGTTGACGTCAAGTTGCAATGGACCGGAAACGTAGTCCACAAAAAGGCCCCCGCCCACGGCCTCCGGAGAATAAAAGGTCCGCGACACACCCTGGGTGAGCTGACGACCATCAACATCGCGCAGCACATCGGCACCGAACTTGGACGAGCTCGCGATGGTCAGCAGGTACTCATACCCACCCGGAACAAAGGAGCCGTTGTCATTCCCCTGCGAAGTCGGGCAGTGCGGTCGGAAAACCAGTGTGCGACCAGTGCCGTCGGACTTGATTTCGAAAGACCCTGTGACCGGCTGATTCACCTCGCTCGATGAGAAGCGCACTGTCGAAAAAGAAACCGTGTCCGGGTCGATCGGGTTGTTGAACTCAAACTCCATCAGGCGATTGAGCTCCCAAGTCATACCTTCATTCAGATTAGAACTGAGCAGGCCAAAGTTACCCGAAGCCTCCGAGCTACCCGTGCCCGAGCCACCACCGCCGCCACCGCAAGCAGGAAGGAGGAGCGCAGCTGCAAAAACAGCCGCGACCAAGAGGCGTGAGGAAATGGGGGACGCCATGTTCAGATTCTAGGACAGAAAGGATGCCACGGAAGAAGGCGACCCTTAACTGCAAGCCGCGTGCCAGGTGGAACTGTCTGCCCGGCGGGTTTGATTCGGGCGACTCCGCGCCGACTGTTCGATCACGCACAGGCTCGCCTCCAGGAGACCTCCATCCTACACTTCGCCTCATGCACGGTTGCGACCTCGGGGAAGAACTCGCACGCATCAGCTCAGACTTGACCGCTGATCTAGCTCAGCTGAGCTTCGCTGAGCCTGTCACCCATGCCTATCTCCCAACAAACTATGCTAAAAACTTGTCCGAAGCCTTCTTCGCGCAAGCCCAACCTAAGCCCGAAGCACTTCTGCTCGGAATGAATCCTGGGCCTTGGGGCATGGCCCAGACTGGGGTTCCTTTCGGGGAGATCGCTGCCGTACGCAACTTCCTTGGGATCTCCGGCGAAGTCACCAAACCCAATCCCGAGCATCCCAAGCGCCCGGTCGATGGCCTGGCATGTACCCGCTCAGAAGTAAGTGGCCGACGCCTCTGGGGTTGGGCTGAAGAACGCTTTGGCAAGCCTGAACGCTTCTTCGCCACCTTCTTCGTGCATAACTTCTGCCCAATCGCCTTCCTTGAGGAGAGTGGCCGCAACCGAACTCCTGACAAACTGCCGGTCGAAGAACGCCAGGCAATCGAAGGCCCCTGCGATGAAGCGCTCCGCCGAGTCGTCGCCACACTTAGGCCGAAGCGCGTAATTGGCGTCGGCAAATACGCCGAGCGACAAGCCAAGCGCGCGCTCGCAAACTTCGAGGTCGAGATCGGCACCGTGCTGCACCCCAGCCCCGCCTCGCCGATCGCCAACCGTGGCTGGGCCACACAAGCCGAAGCCCAACTGCTCGCACTGGGCATTCCCCTTCCTTAAATGCGCGTCGTCTCCCTGAACCTGAACGGCATTCGCTCCGCCTCCAAGAAGGGCGTCTTTTCCTGGGTCGAGGCGCATGCCCCTGACATTGTCTGCTTGCAAGAAACCCGCATTCAGGACCACCAAATAACTGAAGAAATGCGCTCGCCGGGCGGACTGTATGCGCACTATATTCATGCGGAGAAGCCCGGTTATAGCGGGGTGGGTATCTGGTCGCGTAAACAACCCGACGCGATACATGAAGGCTTAGGAATCGCCGACTTTGACACCGAAGCGCGTGTACTCGCGGCCGACTTCAAGACACTGCGAGTGATTTCGCTCTATCTACCATCGGGCTCATCGAACGAAGAGCGGCAGAGTTTCAAATACCGCTTCATGGAGAACCTGCTGCCATGGATGGATGCTCAGCGGCAAGCGGCCGAACACGTACTGGTCTGCGGCGACTGGAACATCGCTCACCGCAAAATCGATTTGAAGAACTGGCGCGGTAATCAGAAGAACTCGGGCTTCCTGCCAGAAGAGCGCGCTTGGATGGACGGCGTTTTTGATCGGAAAGGTTGGTCCGATGTCTACCGCAACCTCTATCCCGAGCACGAGGGGGAAGCTTACACCTGGTGGTCCAATCGTGGAAAAGCCTGGGCAAACAACACCGGGTGGCGCATTGATTACCACGTAGCAACCCCAGAATTAGCCCAGATGGCTCAAAAAGCTGCAGTTTACCGGGAGGAGCGCTTCTCCGACCACGCTCCACTCACCGTAGATTACGCATTCCCTTCCGGGCGCTAGCGGGTAGGCTGGGAGCGTCCCATTTCGGGCTCATTCCTCCCCCGTCAAGATGCTTAGGATCTCCCTCTCTATTCTTCTTGCTGCGCTGGCCGCTCCGAAGGCCGAAGCGCAGTCTGCGTACACCTTCGACGTCGACGTCTCGACATCAAACTTCACCTTCGGCGGCGACTCCAGCGTTGGCCGCATCAAGGGCCGCCCTCCAACGTTCGACATGGACGGTGAGGTTGAGATGACCCTCACCAGAGGCTCCTCGGGCTTCTCCGATGGTGAAATGACTGGCGGCGTCCTTTACACAGTGCCAGCACGCATCAAGGCCGAAGTTCCCAATGTCTTCTCCTGGCTGCCGCCACTCGCGACAATCTATATCGACGACGCAGAGTACACCGGCACCAGTGCGAGCTTTAGGATCGACGCAGCCGGGAACTTCTCCACCGACATCGTGATGACCCCAATCGGGGGCACTGTCACCGTGATCCCGCTCGTGGGCAACACTGAGGTCACGAACTTGGCCGACTACGGCCCCACTGACCCGACACCGATCTCAGGCAACGTAGTACCTTCAGGCACTGGCGCCGCACTAACTCTGCCTATTGATGTCTTCTTCTACAGTGATGACGGCGCAGGCAACTGGGTCCAACTTGACCTCGACGGCACGCTCAATGCTAGAGCCGAAGCCAGCTCGGACATGACCCTCTCAACGCCAGGAGCCGTGATCGCAGGCACCAACGCTGACTTGAACGTCGTTAACGCCACGCCATCCAGTGCGACCTTCGTTGCTTATGGCCTCAAACTAGGTTCGACTCCAGTACCACCTCTTGGCATCACTCTAGACTTGGCACGCGCAGAACAGCTCGGTGGCACTGTCATCGCAGATGGGCGAGGCAATGCAAGCTGGACCCTGCCGGTGCCTTCAAGCGCTAGCGGTGTCACGGCCTATCTGCAGGCCTGCCAAAACGGTCGCATCTCAAATGTGCTGACCGTCAATATTCGGTAGCAGTTGGTACAAACTGGTGGCAAACTCGCCACTGACCTCGGAAGCCCGGTTTGCCTCGCGCAAATCGGGCTTCGCCTTTTGAAAAAGCGCAACAAGCCGGAACCAGAAGCCCTGCACACACTAAATCTTTTTATTCACTAACCCGACAATGGGAATGAAAGTCCCTAGGCGACGCTACCTTTTGAAGATGAACTTCCGGATCCCTGTCGCGCTGGTGGCTCTCGTGCTGCTTGGCTCCTGCCAGACCATCCAACAGCCACTGCGCCCGGGCATGACCCGCACCGCCGTCGCAGCTAGCTACTCCGACCTAGATTTGCCAAACGGCGACACCAAGGAAGTTGCCCTCAATGGCTCCTGGGGAACTTTCTGGGAAAGTGATCAAGAGGTTGGTCTCAAAGTGGGTTACGACAATTTAGAGGTCCCAGGAAGCAGCACTGATGCCTGGACCTTAGCCCTTTACGGTCGCTACTACCTCTCGACCACCGACGCACTCCTGCCCTGGGTCGAGCTGGATCTGGGCTGGACCGACAGCGACCGGGATTCGAACGTTTCCTACGCAGGCGCAATCGGCCTCACCCAGTTCGTCTCCCAAGGAGGGGCCCTCGAAGCCGGAATCGAATATCAAAATGCCTTCGGCGACGTCGACACTTCCGGGATTCGCCTCCAAATCGGCTACGCAGTCTTTTTCTAGATCGTTACCCAGCTAGGCCGCCAATCTACAGTGCACTCGCGGGACACGAGCTGCCCGACCAGGATTGCGCGGCGGAGCATTCCGGCTCGCTTCCCCCCTTCCCCACGCCGCGCTATCATCCTCCCTCCCGTCGACGTCCCCTCGCGTCGACCACTCAGACATCTGCGATGAAGCACCCCCTTCTCCTTATTGCCCTCGCTGCGGCGACCGCCGGTGGCTGCCAGCAGGCCGCGCACAGTGGTCATGAGTTCGCTGACGGGATGTCCCGCACGAACTTTGCTGTCGGTTTTGGATCTGCCCAGGCGGACGGAGCCGCCTTCACCTCTGTTGCCAACTCAGGCGGAGCTCCATTAAATAGCCTCGATGGACAGCTCTCAGACATCACTGTCGCCGAATCCAGCTCACTCGCGCTCGCAGCAAGCCACAGCACCTTTGTTAGTGACCAGGTCGAATTGGGCGCTCGCATCGGCCTGGGCTCCGCCAGCAACGACTCACTCACAGTGACCGATACGGACTACGACGGCAACGGCTTCGACGATCGCGCCGCAGCCGGCGGTGTCACTGCCGAAGAAGATCAAACTTACTACCAAGTCGGCGGTTTCACCCGTTGGTACCCGGCCGCGATGCGCTGGGGCTCACTCGCCCCTTGGGCCCAGTTTGACTTTGGCTACTACCTCGGCGACCTCTCAGGCCTTTACTACGGTGGTTCGCTCGGCGCTTCGTACT
>JAKVCF010000135.1 GCA_022447335.1 Planctomycetota bacterium
TAGGTGGTAATCCGGTCGAGGTCTCAACGGGTCCTTACGCGGGATGGAAGGTGCTTTCGGGTCCGGATGAGTGGGCTCTCAGGCTCTATCATTCGCTTACTAATGAGCAGCGTGCCAAGTCTGTTATTGCTGACCGATCTCTGGGCGATGTGCTGGCGGGGCCGAATAAGATCGAGCTGATCGGAGATCAGCAGGGCATCGTGGTCAGCTCGCTCGACCCGAGTCAGCGACAATATGTCGAAGAAATCGTGCGCGAGTTCGCGCATACTTATCGAGGTGACTTAGGTGAGCAGGCGATGTACGACTATCGCCAGGATCTCGAAGAGGGTGTGAGCTTCGCTTGGCTTGGCGGCGATCCATCTCAGCCTTACGCTTTCCGCATTCATGGGCCGCGCACCTGGATTGAATTCTCGAACGTCCGCGGGTCCGGATCGCAAGAAGTGGGTATGAATCACATACACGCAGTCTGGCGTCGACTGGGTGACGATTACGGCAAACAGCTATTGGGAGAATCCGGCGACTAAGCGCGCGCGATGCGGTGGCGCAGCCCCGCGGCAAATAGTATTCCGCAGTTAGGTCCTTGTTCGGGATAGAAATAGGGTTCGATCAGTTCGAGTTCCATTAGGGCGAGCGTGCCGGAAGGTAGGCGCATGAGGTCGACGCGCGCGTACAACAGATCGCCACTAATCGCATCGATGGCGCGTTGCGCGATAGACAACTCTTCGGTGGAAGGTGTATAGACTTTCTCCGTTCCACCATAGATTGCTTGCACGCGATAGTCTCCGGCTTGCGCTCGTTTTTGTAGGCAATGCGAAAAGTGTCTGTCGAAGAAAAGGAAGGAGAGCTCGCCTTCGCTCTGCGCTGCTGGCAAGAATGGCTGGACCATCGCTTTTCCCAAAGGGAGCAGCTCGGGTTCAGGAAGCGCTTCGTCGCGTGAGATCTTGGCCTGGCGCCAGGCGCCAGCGCCAACCAAGGGTTTGGCTACGACGGCTTCCCCTGGCCAGTTTGCGCGCGCAGCGGCAAGGGCTGCGTCATCAAATCTTTCACACCATTGAGTCGGCACGATAGTGATCCCACGTTCTTCCATGTCCGCGAGGTAACGCTTGTCGAGATTCCAGCGCACGGTTGATAGCGGATTGAGCAAGGGGGCCTGATCCTGCAGTTCCTGCAGGCGAGAGAGGAAGTGTTCCGCATGCTCTTGATAATCCCAGGTAGTGCCGATCACGAAGGCCTCGAAGTCCGCCGGATCCCAATCGGGGGCGTTCCAGACTAATTCTTCTAGTTGGATTCCCTCGGCGAGGCAGGCTGGCCCAAGCGCATCCATCTCGCGCGCATGCTCCCAAGCATCCGCGCGCTCGTTCGGGCTTCCCGCGATCATGCAGGAGGCTGTCAGGTAGCCGACGCGCGCCAAGTTGCTACTTGTAGTGGGAGAGGCTGATACGCCGGAAGGCGCAGGGTACGCCCTCAGCTTGCAGCGCGATCTGTCCGCTGCTGGCGGTGCAGTCATAGCCAACGTTGACCAGTTCGCCGTTGACCCAGATCGAGATAGTGTCACCGATGCATTCAATCACCATTGTGTTCCATTCGCCGACTGGGTTCTCAGATCCATCAGTCAAATTCAGGATACGGCGACGCTTGCCGCCATCCACGCCCCACTCTTCCTGGGGGCCGCGGCGTTCGACTTCGTTCTGTACACGGATATCCTCACCGATGCACCAGAAGTCACCAGCATTTCCATCGTATAGCTGGCACTCTATCGACTGCGGAAACATGCCGTATAAGCGACGCGGCGTCGATGCGTGTACTAAGACTCCGCAGTTGCCAGGCTGATCCGTCCAGCGGTACTCGACTTCAAGTCGGTAGTTGGCATAGGTTTCTTTGGTGATCAGATGACCTTGCGGCTTACCCATGCTCATCAGCACGCCATCAATCACGGTAAAGGAGGGTTCAATGTCCGGGTTGTCATCAGCGGCTGGTACATCGGCATACCAGCCAGTGAGGCTCTCGCCATCGAAGAGCTCGATCGATTCATTTGAGCGCAGGTTGGGTACTGAACAGGCCAGGGGAAGAGCGAGAAGTGCGGCGACAGGGAGCAGGCGCATACGGATATTCTGCCGCCGCGCTGGCAGGTTAGGGGCATGCAGGCGATCTCCTTCGATGAGTTCTTTGTGGCCGAACTGCGGATCGGCCACGTCAATCTGAGTGCTTGATTGTCGGCTCTCACGATGCGGATGCTCTAGTCCGCATTTGTGTGCCGTACGGAGAAGTGCGGCTCGGCGCTAAGCTTTGTCAGGCCGGATTAGCGGCCGTTGTCTGAGCCGCCGCCGAAGCGCGTGGCATCTACGCTGGGTGCCCCTGGTGTGTCATAGGCAGGGCGTCGGCGTGCCTCTTCCGGAAGAGCTGCTACGGCCGCTGCGAGCTCTGTCGCAGCGCCCTCCTTGCCTGCTTCGAGCAGTCGCGCGCGCAGCGTGATCGATGTGACGTAGGTGCTGAACTCGAGACCATCGAGCAGCGCAGCTGATTCGGGCGAAGTCCGCAAGGCTGTGAGCAGATCGGCCAGTGCACCGTCAAGATCCTGGGTCTCCATTTTGATTCGGGCTAGGCCAGCGAAGGCGAAGGACATGTAGACTTTTGAGCTGGTTTCGGTGCTGGGATCGGTAGCGATTGTCATTTCGTAATGCGTCAGCGCGCGTTCGTAGGCTGCCAGCGCCTCGGCGGGCTGGTTCGATTGGCGCCAGGTCTCAGCTGCTACGATTGATGCGTAGCCGGCATACCAACGTAGATTGGAGGGTGCGTCCTCGCGTGCGAGCCAGTTGTCGTAGGCTGGCTCGATGGCTCGCACGCCGCGTAGTTTTAGTGTGCGGTCACGGAAGCGCTGGTGGAGATCCCAGCTCATTGGGTAGCGCATGAGCGCTGTCTGCAAGATGCGCCCTGCCTGACGGTCGGCACCGAGTGCGACTAGGAAATCATAATGAGTCATGACCTGTACTACATTGCCGAGCGGATGCTGTGCCAGCACCGAGTAGGTGGCATGCAGATCACTCATCCACTTGGCCGGCCAATCCTTCTTGTTGCGAACTGCATCGGAAATGGAGCGGCGCCTACCGTCCGCGAAGATGTCGAGCACGGCCATGCCGTTCCAGCTGACATCACCCGGTGGAAGCGCAGCGACCGCCTTTCCAGCTCGTATGTATGCGATATCGGCGTCGCCCATGCGGAAGGCGGTGATGGCAAAGACAGCGTCGAGTTCCCAGCTACTCGCGCCTAGGCGCTCAGCTTCGTGTGCGGCATCGAGGGCGTCTTGAAAGTAAGCACGTGAAAAGCGCTCAGCCGTGGCTGGGTTGCGCGCGAGGCGCGCTGCGGTGCTAGGGGCGACGGCAAAGTCCAAGGCTGCGACAGCGGCTTCGAGTTGGGATGATGGATCAGTCGGAGCTGCTTCGACCTTTTTGGCGATGGCGTCCAGTTGATTGTCAATCTGCTCGGCGCTGCGGGGGGCAGGGTATTCAGCGCCTTCTAGGGCTTTATTCCATCTGCCGGCATCTACGGCGGCGGTGTCGCCCCCGAGTCCTTGCTGTACATTCGCAAGGGTGCGTGCGCGGATGTCTTGCTGGCCGAGGCGCTGCAGAGTATCCACTAGTGCTGCACGTTCTTCCTTGGGCATCACGCCGCGTAGCGCTTCCAGAATCAAATCAATCGATTTGGTCGATTGCGTGTTCGACAAGCCCATTCGAGCTATCGTGTTGAGATTTTCATCTAGGTCGTAGAGCGCTAATCGCATTAGGCCGGTTTGTTCGGCTTCAGGATGATTGAGTGCTGCTTGTAGAAGGGCCAGCTTTAGTTCTGGGTCGCCACTCAAATAGGCAGTTTCGACTTCTTCTCGATCGACCGAGTCGCGGCTTGCGACCTTGTCAAGCAGGCTGCGGTCTCCACGTGGCGGGTTCGGCTTGCGCTCACGGTTTTCGATGCCCTCACGAATTGCGCGAAAGACCGAGTCAGTGTCCCAAGCGTAGTACACGTCATAGGTCTCGCTGCCGTCGAGTTCGACCATGATGTGGCGCGGTGCCACTCGCGTGCTATCCAGGAATTGCTCATATACGATCGGTTCCATGGCGATGTGCTCACCACAGGTCACGCCATGAAAGCGCGGGCACTCGACTCGATTGCCCGCTTCGTCGTAATCGCTGGGGGTGTGGCGATAGACCGAAGCAATTACGCAGATGTACGGTTCGTAGAGCTTGCCGATTTCTGGAGTGCGGTACCGTATACCTGCATAGTGCTCACTCGCGATTTCTCCGTCCATGTTGACACAGACCAAAATCGGGCGGCCAGTTTCCTGTGCGACAGCGAGGGCATCCTGCCAGGTGCGTTGCCAGCGAATCTGCACTGGCTTGGCCCAGTCCGCGGCTGTGGGGGCATACCACATCTGTTCGCGGGTGATGCCTTCGGGTAGCCCACTTTGCTGGGCGGCAGCAATAGGTGCGACCGCAAAGGTCGCGGCGAAGAGGGCGGCGGTGCGGGAGTAGCGGGACATGGTTCCGTTTAAGCCGCCTTCCAGCCTATCCGAGCGCTGGCCCGGCTACACTCACAGCGCCCGGGCAGGGCACTAGAACCTCGTGAGCGAAGCACCGCAACCCCCACAGCTCGTCGACGTGGCCGATCGGTTACACGCCATTGCGACCGAAGTAGAGCGAGTCATTGTCGGTCAGAGTTCCTTGCTCCGTGGTTTATTGATTGGATTAGTGGCTGATGGTCACATTTTGCTCGAGGGTATGCCTGGACTTGCCAAGTCACTGGCTGTTGATTCGTTCGCGCGCGCGGTGGGTGGAGTTTGTCACCGCATTCAGTTCACGCCCGATTTACTGCCTTCCGATTTGATTGGTACGCAGGTATATCAACCGAAAACGGGAGATTGGACGGTGCATAAGGGTCCGGTCTTTGGCAACTTCGTACTGGCGGACGAGATAAACCGTGCCCCAGCTAAGGTGCAGTCAGCACTGCTCGAGGCCATGCAGGAGCGGCAGGTTTCTCTGGCGGGCGAGACATGTGCGCTGCCCGATCCCTTCTTAGTGCTAGCCACTCAGAATCCGGTAGAGCAAGAGGGCACCTATCCCTTGCCGGAGGCCCAGCTTGACCGCTTCATGTTGAAGGTGGTGGTCGACTACCCTAATCGCGAGGAAGAACGTGCAATTATCAAACGCATGCGGCGTAACGGTCGTCCGGTCGTGCGGCAGGTTGCTACGACGGAAGATATTTACGCGGCGCGTACCGTGCTAGATGAGGTCTTTGTGGACGAGAAGATCGAGCATTACGTTGTTGATCTTGTGTTTGCGACCCGCGATCCTGCAGCGTCGGGATTGCCAGGTTTGGTTGACCACATCGATTACGGTGCATCTCCACGTGCCTCGATCGCGTTGACTCGAGCGGCGACAGCCAATGCCCTCCTTGAGGGGCGTGGATATGTCACTCCGAGCGACGTCAAGGCTGTTGCCCATGACGTGCTGCGACATCGAGTAGTGCCTAGCTTTGAAGCGGAAGCCGAAGGGCGTACAGCCGAACAGATAGTCCAGGGCATACTCGACGTGGTCGAGATTCCTTGATCGATATGGCCGAGCCAGATCGCGCAAACCTGCATGAGCTGTTGCAAGAAGTGCGGCGGATTCAGCTGCAGGCTGAGGCTTTGGCTGCGGATCAACTTGCGGGTGGCTATCGTTCGTCTTTTCAAGGGGCGGGTATCGAGTTCGACGAAGTGCGAGAGTACGTGCCGGGTGATGATCCGCGCAGTATTGACTGGAATGT
>JAKVCF010000136.1 GCA_022447335.1 Planctomycetota bacterium
TGAGAGATCGCTTCGAGTCTCCGCAGTCCTACCCTTTAGGCTGGGCGGCTGGCTACCCTCCCTCCCCTGAAGCATGAGCGCGGACCGCGTCACAATCGTCGAGGAGAACCTCGATCGGCTGCTAGATGAGCTGCCGGATCCGGCCCAGATGCTGGCTCCGGATGAGCCTCTTCGGCCGGGTAGTAGTTTGACCGCTGCGCGCGCACGCAACCTCTTTGAGGACATACTGCTGTCGCGAACGCTCGACATTGCTGCGCGCGCGCTGAAGGCCAAGGGTGAGGGCTTTTACACCATTAGCTCTGCTGGGCACGAGATGAATGCGGTAGTGGGCGCATTGCTACGACCTACCGATCCCTGTCTGCTGCACTACCGCTCGGGTGCACTATTTGCCTCGCGGCTGCGCCAGCTGCCGGGCAGCACCCCGATTTGGGACACATTGCTTTCACTCACAGCTTCGGCTGAAGACCTGGCTAGCGGTGGCCGTCACAAAGTGTGGGGGAGTCGTGCGGCTTGGATTCCGCCACAGACTTCGACTATTGCGAGCCATCTTCCCAAGGCAGTTGGCATGGCTTTCGCGCTTGGGCGTGCACGTCGACTTGAGGTCGAAGGGGGCTTTGGATCGCTTAGCGACCTCCCACAGGATTCGGTGGTCATGTGCAGCTTCGGTGACGCGTCGTCGAATCATGCGACTGCCCTGACTGGTATTAACGCAGCACGTTACGCAAAGCGGAAGGGCAATCCAGTACCTATTCTCTTTGTCTGCGAAGACAACCAGCGTGGGATTAGTGTTGAGACCCCATCGCGTTGGGTGCAGGACTCTTGGGATTCGAGCCGCCACCTGAACTTTTTTGATGCAGGTGGCGAGATCGATCAGGTTTGGGATACGGTCGAGTTGGCAATTCGCACATGCCGTCAGCAGCGTGAACCGGTCTTTCTGCGCATTGAGCCCATCCGTCTTTGGGGCCACGCTGGCAGTGATGTTGAAACAGCCTACCGCAGCCTGGATGAAATCGAAGCTACTGAGGCACGCGATCCGATCCTGGCAGCAGCGCGGCGCTTGGTGGCGATTGGCGCCGCCACACCTTCGCAACTGCGCCAGATCCTGGTCAGTACCCGCGCGCGTGTGACCGCCGCTATGCCGGAAGCCGCACAGCGTCCCAAGTTGACCGACCCGACCGAGATTGTGCGTCCGCTCGCGCCAAGTGAGCCGGAGCGTTGGAAGGTAGCAGCCACTCAGGCGCTACCCGAAGACGCGCGACGCGCTGTCTTCGGGCGTCGCTTGCCGGAAGAAGAGCGATCGTCCACACGTCGCACTCTCGCCGCACGCATCAACCAGGCGTTACACGACGAAATGCTGCGTCGCCCGGAGATGATCCTATTTGGCGAGGATGTTGGTCGCAAAGGCGGGGTGTACGGCCTGACTCAGCGCCTGCAGGAACGTTTTGGTCAGGCGCGCTGCTTTGACACACTGCTTGATGAGACCACTATTTTGGGGGTCGCACAGGGCACGGGGCAGGTAGGTCTACTGCCGGTGCCTGAGATTCAATACCTCGCATATCTACATAATGCGATCGATCAGCTGCGCGGCGAGGCCTGCTCGATGTCTTATTTTTCAAATGGGTCCTTTACCAATCCAATGGTGGTGCGCATTGCTGGGCTGGCGTATCAGAAAGGATTCGGTGGGCACTTCCACAACGATAACTCTATTGGTGCTTTGCGCGAGATCCCCGGCCTGGCGATAGCCTGCCCTTCGCGTGGTGTCGACGCTGTGCGTATGCTGCGTGGCGCATTGGCGATGGCTGCTGAGAGCAAGCGGGTTGTGACTTTTCTCGAGCCTATTGCGCTTTACCACGAACGTGATCTTTATGAGGTCGGCGATGAAGGATGGTTGAGCGACTACCCTGTGCCCAATGGGAGTAAAGATTCGGCATTGCTACCCGGTGAAGTTGGAGTGCATCAGCCAGATGCCACTGACTTGTTGATCTTGTCTTATGCCAATGGGTACCGTTTGTCACTGCGTGCGGCGCGGGCTTGGGAGGCGTCGACTGGCAAGCGTGCACGAGTTGTCGATCTTCGTTGGCTAAATCCACTGCCGCATGAAGCGGTGCGTACTCACGCTAGCGATTGCGGACGTGTTCTGGTCGTCGACGAGTGTCGTGCTACCGGAGCCGGCATTGCTGACGCTTTGATAGCTGACTTGGCTGAGCATGGATTTTCCGGTCACATCAAGTCTGTCCGAGGTATGGATACTTACATCCCGCTTGCGGATGCCGCTAACTTAGTGCTTGTTAGTGAAGAGCAGATTTGCGGCGGGATTGAGGAGTTGATGGCATGAGTCGTGCCGTGTTGGTTTTGCCGGGACGCGGGTCCTACACCGAGCGCACTATGGGCCAATTGCCAACTGAGCATTCATGGGTGCAGGAGGCTGAATCGATTCGAGCTAAACTCGGGCTCGATCCATTACTCGATCTTGATCGCGCTGAGCGATTCAGCCCGGCGCGTCACCTGCGTCCATCACATGTCTCACCGCTGATCTACTTGCGCACCATGCTTGACGTAGAGCGCGTGCTTCGTGAGCACGAGGTCGTTGCTATTGTCGGGAACTCTATGGGGTGGTACACCGCACTTGCCGCGGGAGGATCGCTCAGTTTCAAGGACGGGTTCCACCTTGTGCAGCAGATGTCGATTCTGCAGGAAGAGCATGGTTCGGATGGCGGTCAGATCGTCTACCCCTTAGTGGGAGAAGATTGGAAGAGGATCGCCGAACGCGAAGCTGCAGTTGAAGCTGTTGTGAGCGAGTACGTGGGCGAGCTCTTTTATTCCATTCATCTCGGAGGGCAGGTGGTGCTGGCGGGTTCACGCGGCGGGTTGAGCGCTGCGGCCGAGGCGCTTGATTCAGTGCAACAAGGGCGAGTCACCTATCCGTTACGGTTGGCACAGCACGGCCCATATCACACCCCACTTGTCGAGGCGACCGCAATGGCGGCGCGTACTTTTGCGGCCGACTTGGTCTTCCATCAACCTGAGATTGAATTGATTGATGGGTTGGGGCGTCGCCACACGCCATGGGGGGCTGAGCTAGAAATCCTACGCGGCTACACTTTTGGTGCGCAGATTGTGGGCACTTATGACTTCACGCGCTCAGTCGAAGTTGCACTATGTGAGCACGCACCCGATCATCTGATCGCTGTTGGCCCTGGCAATACTCTGGGCGGTATCTGCGGACAAATCTTGGCCGGATTGCATTGGCGGGGTATCGATTCTAAGGAGACCTTCCTCTTAGCTCAGGAGGGTGACACTCCACCTTTGATTTCGCTTGACCGCTAGTCGCAACTCGTGGCGTCCGTCGAGGCGTAGGGTTCTAACCAAAATTTGAAAGATAACCATTCTGTGGATCTTTGCTGCGGGGAAGTAGTGCCAGCTAGTCTTTGGCATTTGATTGGTTGCCAAAGATGTACCAGTTCGGATAGACGTAGACCCAATATCCAGGTGGGAGGTTTGCATGGCCTTTGTACTGCTTGGCGTTCCAGCGGCCATAGTCGGAAAAAGATCCATTCTCCAGGAAGTCGAAGCGTACTTCGATCTTACGAAGTAAGCCTTCGTATTTTCCGTTAACGCTCGCAGTTTTCTCAGCGATATCGTCTGGAAGAGCCTGTGGAAATAGGTCTTTGGAATACGTTGGTACGTGCGGAAGATTCGGGCGATCCCGAGTGCGCAGTTCCATCGGATCTTTCCAAATGATATCGCGTTTAGAGTAGCGTTGGATTTCGAGGCCAAGCATGCCTTCGCGGAAGTCGATTATTCGCGCTGCGCGAGCCCGGGTCCCTCGACCAGAAACTTCCATGTATTGGCGCAAGGCATAGGGTTGGGGGATGGCGGCGCCCAGCTTATTAGTCATATCCACTTCGGCTAATACAAAGTCTCCTTTTACCCCACTGTTTGAATAGCCGTGGTTTTGCGACTCCACTAGTTGCATGGATTCACGAACATCGTGGGCAGCTTCCCCAAGTGTGATTTTCCCATTTCCGTCAAGATCGAGAAGCGGACGACCTCCCAGCGCATCAAGCAGGCTGCAAGTAAAAGTCCAGTAGCCGGTCGAGGTGTTGGAGAGCGATGAAGAAGTGAGGCTGGCGGTTCGAAATCCGCTTTCCTTTAGCCTAAGTGCGATGTCAGCAAGCCCGCCGGAGAAGCAGCAATCCGCAAATAAAAGAATTCGATCGCCTTTGAACTTTTCTTTAACGATGCTTTCAATGTTTCCAATCCAAAATCCTTCTGGGGACTCGATCGTGGCGGCGGCGTCGTGACTTGCGAAGTAGATGCCCTTGCTCCCAGGATATCCGTGGCCTGCGTAGTAGAAGATAAGAGTCGATCCGCCCTTTGCCTTTTGCGCAATAGCATCAAGGGCCGCGATCATATTTTCGTTCGTTGCTTCGGGGCCGAGCAGGAGTGACATTTGCTCGGCGGGTATGCCCATTTCCAGTAAGCGATCGTAGAGGCCCTGATCACGCCTATTCTCTTTTGAGAAAGAGCTTAGCGTATCGCTTTCCCATTCAAGCACCCCTGCGATGACTGCATAGGTCTTGGCGGGTTCCAGGCGATTTGACTGCGCTGTGGAGGACGTAGTCAGCCCAAGGGCGAAGAGTAGCGCGAGAAGGGTCCGCATGGGCGCAGTCTAGTTGACCTAGTTTCCAGTGTAGTCCGGAAGCGCGTTCTGAAGGGGTTTCCCGTATTCCTGAATAAGCTTTGCTGTGCGTGCGCGCAATCTAGTGAGCGTTTTGGCGTATTGTGGGTCTTCGGCGAGGTTGACCAGCTCGTCCGGATCAGCTTGCAAATCGTGCAGGAATTCATCTTGTACAAGCTGATCCACGTAACGCGCGTATTTAAATCGTTCAGTGCGTACGCCTTCCCATGAGATTTTTGGCCTGAGAGTCACGTGCTCGATAAAGAGGTCGTCGCGCCAAGCTGGCCGCGAAATGGCGCTCTCCAGGAAAGGAAGGAGGGGCGCACCTTGATAACTTGTCGGGACATCGACTCCTGCCCATGCGAGGAAGCTCGCTGGAAGATCCAGGTTGGCAACCATGGCCTCCTCCACGGTTCCACGAGTTTCGTTGGCTTGTCGACGTGGGTCAAAGATGATCAGTGGAACACGCAGTGATTGCTCGTAGTGTGCCCACTTGCCAGCGAACCCACGGTCGCCCATGAAGTATCCATTATCCGCCGAGTAAATAATGATTGTATTTTTGCTCAAATCGTGCTTTTCGAGCTCGGAGAGTACGCGTGCGATCGCACTGTCGATACCTGAGATCATTCGGTAGTAAGCGCGCATATTAGTCGCATACTTCTCAGGTGTATCCCAACGCCAATACCAACGCGCGCGCAAAATTGAGTTCTTCAAGTACTCCGGATGCGCTGCGAAGATGGCGGGGTCGCCTAGCCGGGGTGGAGGGATGTCTACTTTTTCGTACAGTCCATCGGCGGCCTTTGGCCACGGATAGTGACCGATGCCCGGCCGGTGATCGCTGTCCTCTGCGTGCGCTGCATTGAACCAGAGTTGTATTGCGAAGGGTCGCCTTCCAGAGTGCTCTTTCAGAAACTGAATTGCGTAATCCGCAATAAGTTCGGTTTCATGTCGGAGCGATCCGTCCGGCTGTTCTTTGAAAAAAGGGTTGAGAGAGATGCCAACGTAGGTGTCGAAAGCATCATTCCGATTCCAGGTATTTGGCA
>JAKVCF010000137.1 GCA_022447335.1 Planctomycetota bacterium
GCGGGGCCCCGGGGCGCGGGCACAGGCCGATGGTCCGGCTAAGCCAACCAGTCACCGCGGAAGGAGGGGGGGGCGGGGCCGCAGTTTCTCCTTTCTACCCTTGCGTCATAGTCTCATGGCTAGAATGAGACATTTCCCATTAGCTCGACATTCCTTCATTCACTACAGAACATGTCCCAATCCTTTGAGACTGCTATGAACGGTCGCGCAGCCTTGTCAGACACGCCTGCCCAGGCAGATGTCGAAGCCGCAGTGCGTACTTTGCTGCGTTGGGCGGGCGACGATCCGAATCGCGAGGGCTTGCTCGATACCCCGAGTCGTGTGGCGAAGGCCTACCGTGAGTTTTTTTCTGGGTATGAGCTCGATCCAGAAGAGGTGTTATCCAAGACATTCTCGGAAACGGAGGGATACGATGAGATGGTATGCCTGCGAGATATTGATCTAAAGTCACACTGTGAGCACCATATGGTGCCATTCTTAGGTAAGGCGCATGTCGCGTATCTTCCAGATCGTCGTGTAGTTGGTATTTCGAAGCTTGCTCGTGTTGTCGACATATTTGCGCGTCGGCTGCAGATTCAAGAGAAGCTTACGGTTCAGATTGCAAACACGATCGATAAGGTGCTGCGTCCGCGTGGGACCGCCGTCGTGATAGAGGCTGAACATCAGTGCATGACTATGCGCGGTGTGCGCAAGCCAGGTACATTTACCGTGACCAGTCGCATGACTGGGTCTTTCCGCACCGACCCGTCGACGCGCAAGGAATTCTTGGCAATGATTGGTCGTTAGTGCGACGCCAAAATAAAAAACGCCCGGGGAGTGCACTCTCTCTGGGCGTTTTGCGTTAATGCGAGGCCTTGATCGCTAGGGAGAAGAAGCGCCCTTCCTTGGAGTTTCTGGGTAAAGGGCTGCAAGTGCCATCTCGCGGAAGCGGGCTGCATCCGCGGAAGATTCTGTGCGAGCGACTTCACGGCCTGTTGCATCGATTGCGAGTGTGACGGGGACGGGGCCCGGTAGGCCCATCGCTTTATTGATCAGGTCGTAGTCGTCTTCGTCGTAGACGAGGACAGGGTAAGGGAAATCGCGCATTTTTTGGAAGTCGACGAGTTGGGCAATTTTGGCTTCAACATCTTCGACGGCAACCATCAGGTCGTAGTTGACCGTGATGAGCAGGAGGCCCTCGCCTTCATATTCACGTGCTATTTCGACAAGTTCAGGGAGTTCCTTTACGCACGGCGCACACCACATCGCCCAGAAGTTCAGAAGGTAGGGTTGGCCCGTGAGCTGCGCGAGTTTGTTCTCGAGATCGGCGAAGCTGACCCGCACTGGTGTCGTGTCGAACTGTCCGTTTATTGCTTTAGTGGGCTTGTGCGAGCAGGCCAAGGGAAGCAGGATTAAGCTGCCAAGCAGAAAACGGACGGAAATGCGGAGCATAGTGAGGTGCGTGCTTGCGCAGGGCAGGCCGAATCTTCACCTTAGACAACCGATGCCGCACCTGCCCCGATTTCTGCCTTCCCATGCCTTGGGCTTGTTTCTTTTGTTTGCGACGAGCTGTCAGGCGCCGTGGCAAGAGTTATCACTTGACGAGAGTTCTTGGCAGATTGTTTCCTTCGGCGGAGAGGGGGAGCTTGTATTCGATGAGAGTGGAGTTCTCATGTGCTTTGGTTCGCCGTTGACAGGTATGCGATGGAGGGGCCCTGAATTACCTGAGCACTACGAGTTCGAGGTTCGTGCGGCTAGGGTCGACGGCAACGACTTCTTCTGCGGCCTCAATCTTCCGATCGGTTCGGACTCGGCTACCGTTGTGCTAGGTGGCTGGGGCGGCGCTCTCTGCGGGCTGTCCTGCATCGATGGCATGGATGCTTCGATGAATTTGACGCGCAGCTTTCGAAATTTTGATCGAGGGCGCAGTTATCGCTTACGAGTCCGAGTTGATGATCGGCAGGTATTCGCAGAGGTTGACGGTTTGGAGTTATTCCGTTATTTGCGCGGCGAGGGTGTGCTTTCACTGCGCACTGAGGTCCAGCCAGTTGGCCCCTTTGGGGTGACTTGCTTTCAGACGACCTCACGCATTGAATCGATGCGGTGGCGGCCGATTATCTCGCGTTGAATGGGTAGGGCGCGTAACCGCCCTTTATCTTCGCTTACTTTTTCGGGAATGCAGCCGCGGTCGCCGTCATGAGTTGAGCGCGTGTTGCGCGATAACTTTCGACCGATTTTTCCCAGTCATCGTATCCACGGAAGACTTTTTCGATCAGGTCGTCTGCAGCAGCCGGATCATGAGTTGAAAGCAGGCGCAGTAGCGCGAGATCTTCAAGGCCGATTCGGTGGGCTTCTAGGCGGGTGCTGGACCAGGGGCCAAGTGGGCCGGGATAGACTACGTGCGTGTCGCCTGCGGGCAGTTTATTTGTGGTATTTGGCTGCGCCGGATGATCGACTACTGATTGCTTGAACGGGTCTTCGCACTTGTAGTGATTGAGGCCCCAATGTAGGAAACCTTGTAGGCCGAATTTGGCACCGGCCCAGCCGATGTAAACAGGGCGTAAGCGTTCCTGGTCAAGGAGGCGATTCAACCAAGGTCCGCCTGGTGCAAGGCAGGTGTAAGTCCATACCGTGTCTCCCATAGTCCGCCGCTCATCGAAGAAAGCGCGGTTCTGCTGATACTTGTGTATCTGCGGGCACCAGATATCAACGGCGTCCGCTAACTCACGCGTCATAGTTGCTTCGACGATTGGCACGCCGGGCAGCTCCTTGCGCAGCATTCCAGCTAGCGTCTTGTAATCCGCTGCATTCACGTCGGTAGGCTCGTCAGCAATGTGTTGGATCCACTGACGGCTCCAATCGTTGGTGCGGAAAGCGCTTCGCAACTGGCGTGCTACTTGGCGCAGAGCTTGCTGCCCCTCTTTACTTGTAGCCGGGACCTTGCCGAATCGAAACTCAAGCCAGTCCTTTGACCAGTCGCCTCCCGGGCGGTTAGCAATTGGTGCGCCCTCAATCCAATGAAAGCCAGCGTCGAGAAAAGTGCGCACATATCGTTCTAATCGATCATGGTTAAGAACCCATCGGCCACCTGGTGCTTGCGAGAAGAAGTCTTGCCAACGCAGCCAGAAGGTGTCTTGTCCACTTGCAGCCATGAGATCGGCATATTGGCGGAGCATGGGCCAGAAATCTGGGGACCAGGCTTTGAGCCTATGTCGGCTGGCGATCTCGGTAGGGCTGAACCAGTTGGTATAGGCGAAGTTCCAGTCGCGTCGCGGCGGAAGTTCGACTTCGTGCACGACTACATGCCAGCGAAACTCTTCATGGTCTTCGCCGGACTGTACGACAATTCCGAGGTGCTGATCGCCAGAAATCTTGGGCGACCACTCCACTCGAAATGCGACACCGCCGTTTTTTGTCTCCAAAACTCGTGCTTGTGTCAGATTTTCGAATTGCACCTGTAGCAGTGGTTCGATGGGGTCGAAGACTTGAAAGGGCGCACGGCGGACGACGTGGGGGTTATTCACGCCTTCAAACTGCTCGGTGCGACTAGTCAGTCCAGTGTTCTCTTCGACTGGTACGGAGTGAAGTCGCGAGATTTGGATTGCTGGCACTTGATCGTCCGTGTCGATTGATCGCACGGCAAGCGAGACTTCTTCGCCATTGTCAGCCTGCACAAAAATGTGAATTGCTGCGCGCATGCCGAGTGCAGTTTCTGTCGTATGCGATCGTAGCGACCCTCTGATTGTCTGTGGGCGGGAGTTCGCAAAGGCGGTATCCGGGAAGGCTGGCGTTAACTCGTCGGCAATGCCGACTTCTGCACTAGCAACAAGCAGGAAGGGTGCGAGCATTCGCCTAGCCTAGCTGCGCATGTGTATCGGATGCAGCTTATGATGTGAGGTAGTCAAGACGCTTTTTAGTTAAAGTGCGGTTATAGCTTCTGGCGCCCCGTGTTGGGGTTCTAGCGTGAGTCAGTCACGAGAGTTACATCGAGTTCTTCAGCCGCCGCGCGTTTAATCGATCGGTGCGCGCGGGCGGCAAGCCAGATTGTCTGGAAAATTCCGCCGGTGACGAAGACGGATTCGGCGAAGTAAAGGCCAGGAATCGTGGCGTTCTCTGCGCCCCACCAGAGGCCGATCAGAGCGATCCCGACGTAGAGGCCAACAGCTTCAGTGATTGCGCGGGTACGACGTGCATGGACGAGGATGCCGCCATACCAGCTCTGCAGGGCTTGGTAGGCTGGCATTAGTACGGCAATTAGCACTCCGGTTTTGGCATAAATCATCAACTCGTCAGGTAGATCAGTGATTGTGCCAAAGTAGAGTTCGGCCAATGGTGTCGTGCTGAGTAGCAATAGGATGCCTGAGGTCGTTCCAGCCAGAAGCAGCGCGAAGCGGCGCAGGGCAGAAACTGCACCTGGTCGGCCTAATAGCGCGACCACTACTTCGTTGTAAGCAAATCCTCCGCTACGCAGCACGAAGACTACGCTGTGAACTACCGACCAGGCGGCGAGCGAGTTCAACTCGTCGGGCATTCGGCCCATGGCAGCGGTGCCGGCTGGTTGAATGACCAAGGTTAGTAGCGGCATCAGCGCTAGCGGCAGGTAAAAAGCTGTGAAGCTACGGCGGGTAAGTGGTCGCTCGGGTGGAGGTGTGCCGATCAGACGCTGTTTCACGGTTCCTCGTACGGCCCAGCCGATAAAGATCGCTTCGGCCAGCACTCCGGCGGAGATTCCCCATGCGCCCACTGCCACGCCGGGGATCTCGGCCCAACCTAGACGATCGATCATTGCCGCCGTAGACATCACACTGACTAACGAAATGAAGCGTACAGCCGTGCCGACACTGACTAGGCGCGAACGTTCGAATCGAATCAGCACGCCCTGGTGAAAACGCCGATACGCGATCGCTGCCGTCCATGGCAGCAAGATCTGCAATCCCAATCGACCAGGCTCGAAGATTGGCTCTGGCACGTCGAGCAGCACGCCCGCCACCCAGTCGTAGACCGGTGTGAAGGCTACGATTACGTGCAGCACTGTCAGCCAAAAGGAGGACACCCACATGAAGCGTCGTACCTTGCGAAAGCTGTCCTCATCGCCACATAGCGCGGTCGATGCCGCCAGTAGCTGAATGATCGGCCCTTCGATTACCAGTGCGATCGCAAAGGCAATACTGCCGTAGGCCGCCAGATGGATCTTCGGATCATCCATCCGGTTGACGAAGGTCTGCAGGATCGGCAGCTCAATGCCCATCAACAGCCAGCTGGCTGCTAGGGGTAGCCATAGGCGGAAGACGCGGCCGAGAGTGACGGAGTCCTGCAAGGTCAGCGCTCGCCGTCGCCGGATCCATTAGGTGCCAAACTCAGGGCCTAGAGTTCGCGAACCCAGATGTTGCGGTAGCTCACCTGGTTGCCGTGGTCCTGTAGCTTGATCGGCAGCCTTTCCGGGTGCATGCTGTACTTGGGCAAGCTGCGGTGCGAGGTGGTCCCCAGCAGTTTGACATGATTTTGGACCAGCACACCGTTGTGCAACACAGTTACGGTCGCCGGCGAAACCATCGAGGCATCCTCGGCAAAACGCGGAGCCCGAAAAATGATGTCGTAACATTGCCATTGGCCCGTGGGTAGGGTGGCATTGACGTCCGGTGGTTTCTGGCCGTAGAGCGAGGCAGCCTGCCCGTCGGCGTAGG
>JAKVCF010000138.1 GCA_022447335.1 Planctomycetota bacterium
ACACCGATGGTCGTGATCGAGGCAATCGCCAGAATGAGGAAGACCCCAAGATCGACATCAGCAACGATAAGCCCCGGGCCAAATGGAAGCACTACGAACAGCGCGAAAGCCGAAGCCATCACTACTGCCGGGGCAAGCTGAAAAAGCTTGCGGTCCGCACCGCGCAGGATCAGATCTTCCTTCAAAAGCAACTTAACCGAGTCGGCAATCGACTGAGCCCAGCCTGCAAATCCACCAGTACGGTTAGGGCCAACCCGGTGCTGAATCCAACCCGCGACTTTGCGCTCAGACCAGACGAAAAACATCGCCGCCACCGTGATGAAACCAATCACAACTACCAGTGCGACAGCAGTGGATAACAGCAAATCGATCATCGAGGCAATGAGTATGTAAAGGGTTTAGCGGTCAGTTTCTCCAACCACGATGTCGACGGATCCAATAATGGCCGCAGCGTCACCGAGCATGGAGCCTGGCATCAGATGTTCGGCGACGGACATATTGCAGAAAGAAGGTGAACGCACACGCACCCGGGTCGCAATCTTCGTGCCATCCGACACGCAGTAGTGGCCCAACTCGCCACGAGGATTCTCAATGGCAACGTAACTCTCTCCGGGAGCAGGGCGAATGACCGCACCCACCTCTTCGTGCATGATCTCGCCATCTGGAATCTGCTCCAGACACTGGCGCACAATTCGAACACTTTCCACCATTTCGAACATGCGCACAAAAGTGCGGTCGAAACAATCGCCAAGCGTGCCTCGGTAGCCCACACCTTTGATGACATCGAACTCCAAGCGGTCGTAGATCAGATAGGGCTGATCGCGGCGCAGATCCCAGTCGACACCAGAGCCGCGCAGCATTGGGCCGCTACAGCCCCATGCCTGCGCCTGCTCAGCGGAGAGCACGCCGATGTTGGCGGTGCGTTCTATAAATATTTTATTCTCGGCAATGAGCGTCCAGTACTCATGCCAACTCTCCTCTAGGCGGTTCAAAAATTCGCCAACCGTTGCCATCCAACCCTCCGGAGCATCATTCATGACGCCGCCCGGGCGGATGTAGCTGTAGGTCAGACGCGCACCGCAGATCTTCTCGAAGAGCTCGAGCACTTCCTCGCGGTCTCGCAACGCAGTGAACAGCGGCGTAAACGCACCAAGGTCCAGGCCATAGGTACCCACTGCAAATAAGTGAGAAGCAATGCGATTGAGCTCGGCCACAATCACGCGCAGGTACTGCGCGCGCTCCGGCACCTCAGCCCCCAGCAGACTTTCCACCGCCAGGCTGTAGCCAAGGTTGTTGTTCATCGCCGCGAGGTAGTCGTAACGATCGGTGTACGGAAGGTACTGAAGCCAGTCGACGCTCTCCCCGATCTTTTCGGCGCAGCGGTGGAGATAACCCAAATGGGTCTGCGCACCAGCCAAAATCTCGCCGTCTGCCTTGAGCAATACCCGCATTACGCCGTGCGTTGCCGGGTGCTGCGGCCCCATGTGGATCATGCAGTCCTGCGTCGCAACGTCAAGCTCCACCTGTCGGCCGGGCTTCTCGTCGAAATGGGCTGCGGGATGAACGCTCATCAGGTGCAAGAAACCCCGTGGTATTCGTCGGGATACTCGTAGTCCTTGCGCAGCGGGAAACCGTCCCAATCATCAGGAAGCAGCAGCTTGCGTAGGTCGGGGTGGCCGACATAGGTGATGCCATACATCTCTGCAGCCTCACGCTCATGCCAGTCAGCGGCCGGATAGATGAACGAGACCGAAGGAACCTGCGTGGCCTCTTTAGCCACGCGCGCCTGCACGACCAATCGAGCCTTGGTTTTCAAATTGCGAAGCCCGTAAACCAACTTGAGATCCGCATCGTCGGACGACAAATCGACGGCGGTAACGTCATACAGCAGTGAATATCCAAGTTGATCACGGCAATGAGTCATCACTTCTGGCAATTGCGCAAGATCACGCAACAAGATAAAGGCATCGCCGCGCCAAACCGGGTCGGCATCCTCCTCCTTAGCACGACGCACTAACTCTTTAGTTTCTCCCTCTGGCGCGATCAGCGGCAAGTTGGGCAGCTACACTTCCACCGAAAAACCTGCGTCGGCCAACGAGCGCCTAGCCCCCTCAGTCGCAACGCGATGAACTTCCATCGGACCCCAAGCAGTGTCGCGCGCTGCCATCAGTCGGGGTGGACCTCCGATCCTTTAGGTGCGCTTACTACCTTAGGTTGCGCGCGAATCACACGCTGACGCATGATCTTCTTCTGCAGCAGCATAAGGCCATCGATAAAAGCCTCTGGACGCGGCGGGCACCCCGCCACGTAAACATCGACCGGAACGATGCGATCGACACCCTTCATAACTGTGTAGCCGTACTTGTGATACGGCCCGCCACCAGTGGCGCAGGCACCCAATGCCATTACATACTTAGGGCCGGGCATTTGGTCATAAAGGCGCTTCACGCGCTCCCCCATTTTGAAGTTGACCGTCCCAGCTACGACCATCAGGTCGGCTTGACGCGGCGTAGCGCGAAAAGCGCCTGCACCAAACCGGTCGACGTCAAAGCGCGGACCACCCACGGCAATCATCTCAATTGCGCAGCAGGCAAGGCCAAAAGTCATCGGCCAGAGCGAACTCGAGCGCGCCCAGTTGACCATCCAATCGACCCGCGTAGTAAGGACGCTGTCCGGCAGCGAGTTTTCGAGGGCTCCCATGATTTACTCCCGCTCCTCCCCGGCCTCGGTTATGTCTAGCGAATTATCCAAACGATTTTTACTCAGCCCTTTCACCCAGTCTAGGTCGCCCTTCTTCCAAACATAGGCCAATCCGAGAGCCAACACCGCAATAAAGATCACGCCCTCCAAGAATGCCACTCCACCAATACTTGGGTCAGCGAAAGCCGTCTTCAGCACGCGCGCCCATGGGAAAAGAAAAGCAATCTCGACTGCAAACACAATGTAGACCAGCGCCACGGTGTAGTAGCGAATGTCAAATCGGAACCAAGCCGAGCCGATTGGCTCTTCCCCGCACTCGTAAGGCTCAAGACCCGCAGCGTCACGATCGCGCTTAGGGCGCAGTAGGCCACCAAGAGCCATACCTAGAAAGACCAACCCCGCTCCTGCGAGGGCGAAAATCAAAACTTTGGCGTAGTCGTGGAACACGGCCGAATGAATGATCGCCGGGAAGGGCGACCGCGTGAAGGGGATTCAACTGACAGTCCAAGTATCACCAGCCGAGAGCAGCGATTCCAGCGTGCCCTCACCCTGCTTTTCAGTCGCCTGAGCGATCTGGGCATAAATGTCCTCCTCGAGCAGAGGGCGCTGCACTTGGCGGAGAATGCCCATCGGCACCGGCAGCTCACCGTGCTCCGAACCCTGACAGATACGGAATGCTCGGGCCCCAGTTTCTCCGGAGGGGTCCCAAACATCGGCCTGATCAGCTGCGACCACCTCGATCGAATCAGGCATGAACTTCAAGCCCTTGTCGCCCTCCTTGCCGTATACCATCGGCTGGCCCGGCACAAGATCGACTTGGCGATCATCGCGCACGCCCTTAGCGACCACGTGCTCGAAGACGTTGTTATTGAAAATCACACAGTTCTGCAGGATCTCGATAAAGGCGAAACCCTCGTACTCGTGAGCCGCCTGCAGCACTTTCTTCAAGTGCGGGATCTGCGTATCAACCGTACGCGCCACAAAACCCGCGCCTGCACCAAGTGCCAGCGCAATCGGATTGAAGGGCGCATCGAGTGAGCCCATTGGGGTAGAACCGGTGCGCGTACCAACATCAGAAGTCGGCGAATACTGCCCCTTGGTTAGACCGTAGATACGGTTGTTGAACAGCAATACCTTGATGTTCAGGTTGCGACGCATCGCGTGGATCAGGTGGTTTCCCCCGATCGAAAGCGCATCGCCGTCACCCGTAACCATCCAGACATGCAAGTCCGGGTTTGCGACCTTGACCCCCGTAGCCACCGCCGGCGCGCGACCGTGGATAGTGTGGAAGCCATAGGTGTTCATATAGTATGGAAAGCGGCTGGAGCAGCCGATTCCCGACACAATCACGAACTTCTCCTTCTCAACACCCAAACCTGCAAAGGTTTGCTGCACACCGTTTAGGATCGCGTAGTCGCCGCAGCCCGGGCACCAGCGGACTTCCTGGTCCGAGGCAAAATCCTTCTTCTTGTAGCTAACAGTCATCGCGTGATTAGCCTAGGAGCTCCTCAATCTTGGACAGCAGCTCGGTACTCGTGAACGGCTTGCCTTGGACTTTTGGGTAAGAAATAGCGTCGATCAAGTACTGCGCACGCACTAGGCGAGCAAACTGACCTCGGTTCAGTTCGGGGATCAACACTCGATCAAACTTGGACAGGACCTCGCCGAGGTCCTTTGGCAATGGGAAGACATTGCGCACGTGTACCTGTGCAACACTCATGCCTGCGGACTGCGCGCGGTCAACTGCGCCGCGGATGGCACCGTAAGTGCTCCCCCATCCCAGCACACAGAGCTTGGCGCTGGGATCACCGATCACCTCGGTCGGAGCATAGCTGTCAGCGACGCCGTCCACCTTTGCCTCGCGCAACTTCACCATATTCTCGTGGTTCTCCGGCTCGTAGTTGACGTTGCCAGAACCATCCTGCTTCTCAAGACCACCAATACGGTGTTCAAGTCCTGGGGTCCCTGGGATCGCCCATGGGCGCGCCAAAGTTTCCGGATCTCGCGCGTAGGGCTGGAAGTTTTCGGCACCTGTCGCATGACGCACCGGAATCTCCGGAATCTCTGAGACATCCGGAATCCGGAAGGGCTCGGCACCATTGCCCAGGTAACCATCGCTCAGCAGTAGCACAGGTGTCATGTAAGTAAGAGCCATCTTGACAGCCTCAATAGCCGCCCAGAAGCAATCGGCCGAGGACTGCGGCGCAATGACTGGGATCGGAGCTTCACCGTTGCGACCATAAATAGCCTGCATCAGATCCGCCTGTTCGGTCTTAGTCGGCAGCCCGGTCGATGGCCCGCCGCGCTGCACGTTGACAACCACCAGCGGTAGCTCGGTCATGACCGCCAAGCCAAGGGCTTCGCCCTTGAGCGCTAGGCCCGGACCAGAAGTGCCTGTGATTCCGATTGAACCTGCATAAGCGGCGCCAATCGCCGCGCAAATGCTCGCGATTTCGTCTTCGGCTTGAAAGGTGACAACGCCGTAGTTCTTGTACCGTGCAAGGTTATGCAGAATATCTGAGGCTGGAGTAATGGGGTAGGAACCATAGAAGATTGGCTTCTTCGCCTTATTCGAAGCCGCAACCAAACCCATCGCCAGCGCAGCATTGCCCATGATGTTGCGATAAGTTCCGCTGGGCAGCTTGGCTGGCTCGACCGTGAAACGGTTCTGGAAGAGCTCACTGTTTTCTGCGATTACGTGACCCGCACGCAACGCACGCAAGTTGGCTTCAAGAATTCCAGGCTTCTTACCAAACTTTTGCTGTAACCACTCTTCGGTCGTGGTCAACGGGCGGTTGTACACCCAGTAGAGCAGACCAAGCGCAAGCAAGTTTTTGCAACGAAGCGCCTCTTTGTTACTCAGCCCGAGACCATCA
>JAKVCF010000139.1 GCA_022447335.1 Planctomycetota bacterium
CGTGCGGGGCTCAGTGGCGGGTAGCGACGCCTTCTTTCCCTTCCCCGACGGGCCCGAAGCCCTTGCTGACGCTGGCGTGATCGCGATAGTGCAGCCCGGCGGCTCGGTCAAGGACGACGAGGTCACCACTGCCTGCGACGCCAAGGGCGTGGCTATGGTGCACACAGGAACCCGGCACTTTCGGCACTAGTCGCTAGAGTGGGAATCCGATTCGATCGGATTCCCCATGACGATTACGCGACGAACATTTCTCTCGGTTGCGGGGGCGGCGGTGGCCGCGCCTCGCGGACTGTGGTCTCCGCCGCCACAGGTAAACGCCTTTGCGCCGAAGATCGGGCTTACACGCGGGCCGGACCAGGCTAAGAGCTTGGCTTCGATGGGCGCGGATTTCATCGAAATCGGTTGTGGCCTGCTAATGCCGGGGAAGTCGGATGAAGAGTTTGCGGGGCGGCGTAAACAATTGAAAGAATGCGAACTTCCCATTCATGGCGCGAACGGCTTTCTTCCTGGCCGTATGAAGTCGACAGGTCCTAGGGCCGACCACGCAGTCATTGCCGCCTACGCTACCGACATCTTCCGCCGGGGCGAAGAGGTCGGCATGAAGACTGTTACCTTCGGTTCGAGTGGCTCGCGCTCACTGCCCGAGGGCTACCCAAGAGCCGATGCCGACTTGCAGTTTGTCGCGTTGCTTTCGCGGCTCGCACCTATTGCCGCGCGCTACAACATCCGCATTTGCGTCGAGCCGCTCCAGAAGTCGGAGACCAACTACATCCAATACGTGCATGAAGCAACCCGCCTGATCGATGCGGTGCAGCAACCCAACGTCGGTATTACGGCCGACATTTTCCACATGCTGCGTGGTGAGGAGTCCGCGGAGTCGATTCGCGGGGCAGGGGAATACATCCAACACGTCCACGTGGCCGAGCTTGCTAAACGCACCGCGCCTGGCGTCGACGGCGATGACTTCACGCCCTACTTCCAGGCGCTTAAAGACATCGGCTATGCCGGACCGATTTCAATGGAGTGCCGCTGGGATGACCTTAACAAGCAATTCCCGGTCGCACTTGAAACCGTGCGCACCCAACTCGGATCTCTGAAGTGAAGTGCGCCGCAATTCTTACACTCAGCCTTGCCGCCTGCCACGCGCCCGGCGCGAGCCACGAGGATGGCGCGCCCGGGAATTACATCCAGGCGATTCGCGGCTCAAAAGTCGAGTTTGAGATGGTTTGGGTGGAAAGCGCCGAGCTTTGGGTTGGGAAGCACGAAGTCACCTGGGACGAGTACCTGCTCTACTGTGACTTTGAGCAGGACAACGGTATTCCCCCCGGCGCCGACGGGGTGACCAAGCCGTCCAAGCCGCTCGACTGGACTCCGTACGATCGCGATTGGGGCGCCGGGCAACGTCCAGCTGTAGGCATGAGCTGGAATGCAGCGCAGAAGTATTGCGCGTGGCTTAGTGCAAATACGGGTGTTACCTATCGTCTGCCCACCGAAAAGGAATGGGAGATATTCGCTGGCCCGCGCCCAACCGACATGCAGAGCATCATCACGCAGGCCTGGTGCGCGGAGAACTCTAATGAGCGCACTCAGGAGGTGGGTCAGAAGCCTCCCAATGCCAATGGATTACATGATGTCTTAGGTAATTTATGGGAGTATTGCGCCAACCCCTATTCAGCTAATGATGTTGAGCAGGGCGTGCTCCGTGGCGGATCCTGGCAGCAGCCAGCCGCGAGCATCGATCCCGACGAGCGGCTAGCTTTCGACTACGATTGGACGCTACGTGATCCGAACTATCCACCGGGCGTTTGGTGGATTCCGGACGGGCCACATCTCGGTTTTCGCATCGTATGCACCACTGCCTCCATGCCATGACTCAGACCCGACGCGAGTTTTTTGACACTTTGCTTGCTGCCGCTGCGGCCGGCGCGACCACTTTTAGCGCTCAACCTTTGTTGGCGCGCAACCCACGCCGATCCCCAAACGAGACGATCCGAGTTGGGGTTGCTGGCGTGCGCGGCCGAGGCCGTGCGCACATCGGCGCATTCAAGAACATGGAAAACGTCGAGGTGGTTGCGCTATGTGATCCCGACGAGGCCGTAGTCGATATAGCGCGCAAGTCGGTGCCGGACGCAAAGTACCACAAGGACATTCGCGCCATGCTCGACGATGACAGCCTAGATGTCATCGCAATTGCTACGCCCAATCACTGGCACTCGTTGGCGAGCATTTGGGCGCTGCGGGCGGGCAAGCATGTGTACGTCGAGAAGCCACTGAGCCACGATGTTTACGAAGGTCGCGCAGTGGTCGAGATAGCGGCGGATTCGGGCCTGGTCGTGCAGCACGGCACGCAAGCGCGTTCAGCGAAGGCGACGCGTGAAGCCATGCAGTTCTTGCATGATGGGGGCTTGGGCAAGGTGAGCCTAGCCCGAGCGCTTTGTTACAAACGCCGCGGCTCGATAGGTAATGTCGATGGCCCACAGCAACCTCCGCCGAGTGTCGACTACAAGTTATGGTGCGGCCCGGCGGGGGATCACCCGCTTACCCGTCGCAACTTGCACTACGACTGGCACTGGAACTTTGCCACCGGAAACGGCGACCTGGGTAACCAAGGCGTGCATCAGATGGACATTGCGCGCTGGGGGCTGGGCGTTACGCTGCCGACGCACATCCAGAGCGTAGGCGGTCGCGTTGGCTATGTTGACGATGGCAACACACCAAATACTCAGATTGCGCTTTTCGATTACGGTGAGCAGCAGCTGATCTTTGAGGTGCGTGGCTTAAAGACACCGGGCTATAAGGGGGCTTCAATAGGCGTGGTCTTCGAAGGCGAAAAAGGCTATCTGGTCAGCGCAAGCTACAACCGCGTACAAGCCTATGACCAAGAGGGCCAGGTCATCGCCACATTTGAAGGCGGCGACAATCATTTCGGTCAGTTCATTGAGAGTGTGCGCGCTAACGACCCCTCTGCAGTCAATGCGACCCCACTCGAGGGGCATCTATCGAGCGCCCTTTGTCACTTGGGAAACATCTCGTACAAACTTGGCACGCCGACCCCAGTGGGCGAACTAGGCGGTAGCTTTGACCGCTTCCCGAATGGGGGCGGCCTCGATATAGGTGCCGAGGCGGCAGATCGTTTTGGTAAGCATCTTGCTGACAATAATGTCGATACAAAGAAAGAGCTTGGTCTAGTTGGCCCCATGCTTACCTTCGACCCGCTAGCGGAGCGGTTTCAGGGTGAGCATGCCGACGAGGCTAACCAGTTACTGCGGAAGCCGCGGGTCGAAGGCTTTGCTGTGCCAACCGTGATGAGCGGCTGTTGAGAAGTGAGACATAAAGAAAACGAGCCGGCTCCGTGGGAGGCCGGCCCGTCTCACATGATGATCCTGGACTAGTTAATGTTTAGGATAACCATATTTGAATCGTAAGTTGTCCCCGCGCTGTTGGCGAAGACTTCGACATAGACGCGCAGGCCGCGCGCACCATTTGGCAGCTTGCGGGTGATAGACCCTGCGCCCGCGCCACTATTAGTCCCAGACCCTACGCTTGTGCTTGGGGTTCCGATATTGGCGCGCTGACCGCCGATCACCGAACCGTAAGGGTTCAATGAGTAGCGGAAATCCCAAGATGAGCTTGCTGGGGCGCCGGTCCAATCGTAGCTGACGTTTGAGCCCGCCTGGCCTGAGCCCGGACCGCTTAGGGCAATAGTGTTTGTCACACCCCATTCGGCCTCGGTGGCCTCACGCATGGCTCGGAAAAAGTTTGGCCTGCCATGCCCAGACTTTTCATCTTCGCCAGCGGCGTCGATGTCCTTACAGGTTTGGAAAAGGAGCTGCTCAATTTCATTTGGAGAGCCGCTTGGGTGGGCAATCATCATCATTGAAATGACTCCATTGACAATGGGCGCAGAGAAGCTCGTACCGGAAACGGCCCCATTGCCTCCACCGTTTGTTGTCGTACGCACACTTTCTCCTGGAGCGGCGACGTCCACCCAGGGGCCATAGGTGCTCCAGCTCGTTACATCATCTGTTTGGTTAGATGCTGAAACGATAATCACATTTGAGTGGTTTGACCCGCTTACGCGGTTGCCCCCGTTGCCCGCTGACCAGCAGAGCAGGGAGCCTTCGCCCTTTAGGTGGGTTCCCGTTGTTTGAACCGAACTCGAGGTCCCGCCGCCATAGCTAACCGAAACAGAGCGGGCGCCATTGTCTGATGCCCAGCGTGCACCATTAGTAAGGTTTGAGAGAGAAGCAGAGCCGCCCGAGCTGTTCGTGCAGCGGACAGGCATCAGCTTGATGTCCCAAGCCATGCCAACTACTCCGTTGCCATTATTGCCAATCGCGCCTACGCAGCCGAGGGTGGCCGTGCCGTGGCCATTAATGTCTGAGACATCTCCGCCACTTGCTTGGCTGCGCCGTGATGCCGAGTTATATCCCGAGATCAGAGCATCTTCGAGATCAGGGTGATCAAGGTCGACGCCGGTATCAACAGTACATGCGATGAACTGGCCGTCACCAAATCCGAAGTCCCAAGCCCTTGCAGATTTCATTTTGGCGTGCTGCCATTGATTGCCAAACCCGCCGTCGTTTGGCGTGGTATCAGTGAGGTAACAAAGCCAGTCTGGCTCGACATACTCATAGTCACCGGTGGCCATGAGCCAAGCGGCCATTGAGTTCTCGTCGTGACCTTCCGGAATAACCATCACGGTCTCGTCGGTCTCAGGGACGTACTCTTGATAGTCCCATTGCTGCGCGCGGCGCGTGGCATTCTGGTTGATCTCAAGCGCCTCAGCGCGGGTATAGCCTTGTGCCATCAGGTCATGAACCTGTATTGGGCGAATAGTGAGGCGGCCCGTGAACTCAGTTACGCCGGGTGTTTCAGCCCACCTCGAGGCAGCATCTTCACTTTGTTGTGTCGCGGCGCTTCCGAGAAGCAACAGGCTGGCGGCAGTTGTAATCAAGACATTCTCCATGGTGTGATTTCGATTGGAGGGGATGGGGCCTTTTTCGACTTCTAGTCGACGGGGGGGCTTCGAGATCGTTCCCAAACCTTACAAGGCATTTTGAGCGCACGGTTTGCACAAGCCTGATGGGTTGGGATTGCGGGGGGCGATTGAACATCGGCCCCCGTGCTGGTGGGTGGCCAGCGACTCGGCGTAGAAGTTTCCCCAGGCTTGGAGCTAGACTTCGGGCGTGGTGGCAAAGGAGTACAAGTGCGAACTTTCATGGTCAGCGAGTCGGGCGAAGGAGTTCGAGCGCTGTAAGCGCGACTACTGGTATTCGCGCTACGGATTTTGGGGGTGGTGGAAAGAGCGCCCACGCGGCGAGAAGTTCGACATGATGGTGCATAAGAACTTGGGGTCGCTTCCGGCGTTCACTGGAGATGTGGTCCACCGCGCCATCGAACGCTGGTTTCAGTTACGCCAAGCGGGCTCGACGATGAGCGCGAGTGAGTTGATGGAAGAGGCTGTGAACCTTTTCCGCTCCGGTTGGCGGCAGTCATCGACAGACGCTTGGAAGGAGCAGCCGAATAAGCTAAC
>JAKVCF010000014.1 GCA_022447335.1 Planctomycetota bacterium
AAGGCAGCTAAGAAGATGCTTGAGCGTCGGGAGGAGGCGGTATGGGACATCCTCGAAGAGGTGATTCAGAATGACCCGGTGTTGCTGAACCGTGCTCCGACTTTGCACCGCATGGGTATTCAGGCTTTCGAGCCGGTGCTCATCGAAGGCAATGCGAGTCAGATTCACGCATTAGTCTGCCAAGGTTACAACGCTGACTTTGACGGTGACCAGATGGCAGTGCATTTGCCGCTGTCCTTTGAAGCGCAGATCGAGGCCAGCACCTTGATGTTGTCCCCGAACAACTTCTTTAGCCAGCAGAGCGGTAACCCGATTATCTCCCCGCACCAGGACATCA
Source organism: Planctomycetota bacterium (assembly GCA_022447335.1). Classification (GTDB taxonomy): domain Bacteria; phylum Planctomycetota; class UBA1135; order UBA1135; family UBA1135. The sequence continues at coordinate 338 of JAKVCF010000014.1, forward strand.
TTCTGGGTCTCTTCTACATGACCACTGATCGCGCTGAGTCGCGTAACGAGTGGAAGAAAGATAAGGGTCAGGGCATGGAGGCCGTTTATGGCTCGCTGGACGAGGTCCTGCTGGCCTACGCACATGGTCACCTCGAAACACACTCTCGTGTGCTCGTGCGTTTCGCCGAGGGTTCATTAGTTGCTGACAAGCATGGCGTTTCTTTCCGTGCGCTGGCGGAAGACGAGCTTCTGGCGACCACCCCGGGCCGAGCGATTGTGAACGATTGCTTCCCGGAAGGCATGCCGTACTACAACTACGCGCAGGACAAGAAGGCGATCTACGACCTGATTAAGGATTGCCATCGCTTGGGTGGTCGTGAGGCTACCCTCGATCTACTCGACCTGTTGAAGTCGATGGGTTTCAAGTCGGCGACACGATCCGGCCTGTCTTTTGCGAAGGATGACATGCTCATCCCGGGTAAGAAGTGGGACATCATTGCTGCCACTCAAGAGCAGGTCGACCGTGCGCAGTCAGATTTCCAGGAAGGCCGCATTACTGACGCCGAGCGCTACGCGCACGTTCTTGACCTCTGGACTTCGGCTCGTGACGAGATCTCAGGCGAGTTGCTCGAGGAACTCAAGCATGAGCGTCGCGATGGTCGCCCGCATCTCAATCCAGTCTATGTCATGGCTCACTCCGGTGCGCGTGGTGGCGTTGATCAGATTCGTCAGCTTTCCGGCATGCGCGGTCTGATGGCCAAGCCCTCCGGCGAGATTATTGAGACGCCGATTCGCGCGAACTTCCGTGAGGGTCTGCACGTGCTCGAGTACTTCTCGTCGACTCACGGTGCCCGTAAGGGTCTGGCTGATACCGCGCTGAAGACTGCTGACTCGGGTTATCTGACCCGTAAGTTGGCGGACGTAGCGCAGAACGTGGTGGTTACCCAGCACGACTGTGGCACGCTCGGTTCTGTCACCAAGCAGGCTGTCTACCACGGAGAGAAGTTGGTGCTGCCGCTAAGTAAAGCGATTCGCGGCCGGATTGCGCGTGACACCATCCGAGACCGTATCACCGATGAACTGGTGGTAGAAGAGAACCAGCTGATTACGCCCGAGATCGCGACGCGGATTGAGAAAATGGGCTACACCAAGATCCGAGTGCGCAGTCCACTTACCTGCGAAACAGGTGATGGTGTCTGCGCATTGTGCTACGGCGAAGACTTGTCGCGAGGCCACCTAGTTGAGCTGGGCCTTGCGGTGGGCATTATCGGTGCACAGTCGATTGGCGAGCCAGGCACGCAGCTGACCATGCGTACCTTCCACATTGGTGGTACTGCGAGTCGTGCAGTTGAGATTTCCTCGACCAAAGCGCGCCGTGGTGGAGCGGTCGAGTATTACGAGTTGCGCACCGTTAAGAACCCCGACGGTGACATGGTTGCGCTTTCGCGTACGGGTGCAGTGATCGTTCGCGATGCCAAGGGCCGCGAGCTCGATCGCTATGACGTCCCGCTCGGTTCGCGTATTCACGTGGCCGATGGCGATAAGGCTAAGAAAGGCGGTAAGCTGGTCGATTGGGACCCTCACTTCTTGCCGATCTTGGCTGAGCACGATGGCAAGGTGCACTTCGAAGACGTGGTCGATGGAAAGACCATGAAGATCGAAGAGGATCCGGCTACGGGCGTCAAGCGTGTCAAGATCATTGAGTCGCGTGGCGAGCTACACCCGCAGGTGCACATCCTGGGTAAGGGCGGTGAAGTGCTCTACTACGCCACCTTGCCTGAGAACGCCTATCTCGACGTTAAGGAGGGTCAGAAGGTTACGGCCGGCACGCTCATCGCGAAGTCACCACGTACCGCTGCGGGTACGGCCGACATCACGGGTGGGTTGCCCCGCATCACTGAGCTCTTCGAAGCGCGTACGCCAAAGGAGCCCGCCGTCATGGCCGAAATCGATGGCTTGGTCGAGCTGGGCGATAAGCGTCGTGGCAAGCGCATCATTATTGTCCGCTCGGAAGGCGAGGCAGAGGGCGTCGAGCGCGAGCACGTTGTCCCGCTTACTAAGCACCTGCGCGTGCACACTGGCGACCGTGTTATTGCTGGCCAGCCGCTGGTGGATGGTCCATTGCCGCCGCACGAGATTCTCTCAGTGCTCGGTGAAGAGGAGGTGCAGAAGTACCTCGCCAAGGAGATTCAGAACGTCTATCGCGCACAAGGTGTATCGATCGACGACAAGCACATTGAGATCATCGTTAGTCAGATGATGCGCAAGGTTCAGATCGAAGATCCGGGCGATTCTCCGTTGCTGCCGAACTCGTTGGTCGATCGCCATAACTATCGCAAGATGCGTGAGCAGTTGATGGAGGAGGATAAGAACCCGCCGAGTCACAGTCCCGTGCTGATGGGTATTACTAAGGCTTCAGTCCAGTCCGAGTCTTTCATTTCGGCGGCTTCCCTCCAGGAGACGACTAAAGTGCTGACCGAAGCCGCGCTGCGTGGTAAGACCGACGAACTTCGCGGTCTAAAGGAGAATGTGATTCTGGGTAACTTGATTCCGGCGGGAACCGGCTTCCGTGGCCTGCTCCGGACTCGCGTTCAGAAGAACATCGACTTCTCGCAGTTCGAGGACTTCCCGTCTGCTCCGGCTACCGAGCCTGTTGAAGCTTCAGTTGAGGCTGGAGGCGAGGTCTGATCCTGGCTTTCTGGGGGCTCTCGGCCCTTGGGAGGCTTGACTTTTGCGTTGAATCCCGTACGATTTGACGCCCCTTTTCGCCCGATTCAGGGCAAGCATTCGCAAAATGCCGACCATCAACCAACTCGTCCGCAAGGGCCGTAAGCCCATTCGGAAGAAGTCGAAGAGCCCCGTGCTCGATAAGTGCCCGCAGAAGCGCGGCGTTTGTACTCAGGTCAAGACAATGACTCCGAAGAAGCCGAACTCGGCGCTTCGTAAGGTCGCTCGTGTCCGCCTTTCGAACGGTAAGGAAGTGACGGCTTACATCGGGGGCGAGGGTCACAACTTGCAGGAGCACTCGATTGTGCTGGTCCGCGGTGGTCGTGTCCGCGACCTGCCGGGTGTTCGTTACCACGTCGTCCGCGGCACTCTCGACTGTGCGGGCGTCGATGATCGCAAGCAGGGCCGTTCCAAGTACGGCGCGCGTCGTAGCTAGATATAGGAAAGTCATGCCGCGTAGTTACAAATCCACCGCGAAGTACCAGCAGCCGGATCCCAAGTTTGGTTCGATGGTCGCTACCAAGTTCATTAACCAGCTGATGCAGGACGGTAAGAAGTCGACTGCAATGGCCGTTTTCTACGAGGCCTGCGAAACGGCTGCCGAAAAGCTTGAGGAGGTTCCGGCGGAGCAGGTCTTTTTGACTGCGCTCGAGAATGTGCGTCCGAGCGTTGAAGTTCGTTCGAAGCGCGTAGGTGGTTCGAACTACCAAGTGCCTCGTGAAGTTTCTCCGAAGCGTGCGCAGGCTCTAGCGATTCGCTGGATCATAGGTAACGCTCGCAAGAAAAAGGGTATGCCGATGGCTCGTCGCCTCTCTTCTGAGTTCGTGGATGCCTGCAACAACACAGGCGCTTCGGTTCAATGGAAGGAAAACGTCCATAAGATGGCCGAAGCCAATAAGGCTTACAGCCATTTCAACTTTTAGACGCAGCGGCGTTTTCCCAGCGCGGGCGGCCGATTTTCGGTCGCCCGCGCTGCAATTCCAGTCACCATGTCTGCCCAGATTGTCCTGCTACGCTTAAACAAGGAGTCGCCCAAGAAGTGCTCTCTGACGCCGCTGCGTGAGCGCGACGAGTGGCCGATCCAGTGGATCCACTGCGCGCTCGGCGATGAGGTCGAGGTAGGCGAGGTCACCCTATTGCATCCGGACGGTGAACTGCTCAGTCCGGCCGATGCAAGCCGTCCACTGCTGCTGATCGATTCCAGCTGGCGCGACCTGCCGCGCGTGCTGAGGGGTGTGGAGGGAACCTTGCACAAGCGATCCCTGCCCAAGGGCTTAGTCACGGCCTACCCGCGCAAGTCGAACTACTTTGCAGATCCGGAAACTGGTCTCGCCAGTATTGAAGCCCTGCATGCTGCAGTGACTATGCTGGGACAGCGTGACGATCGCCTGCTCGAGGGATACTACTGGTCCGAACGGTACCTAGAGCGCAACGCAGATTTGCTCAGCGCGGTAACTTAGAATCGCGGGCATGGATCTCGCGCGCCTGCGTAACTTTGGCATTGTCGCGCACATCGATGCCGGCAAGGCGGCGGTGTCAGAACGCATTCTGTTCTATGCCGGGATCGAGATTCCATGGGTGAGGTGCACGAGGGTGCGGCCACCCTCGATTTGATGGATCAGAAGTGTGAGCGCGGCATCACGATCACGGCGGCTACCACTGGTGCGATAGCCCGAGGACTTCGTTCCGCCTTGGTGGGGGTGACGGAGGTCCAGGAGCCCCTGGATGGATTTGCAGGTTCGGGCTCCGAGGCCTCTACCTCCGCTGTGATCGCTGATCTCAACGCCCGGGCGGCCAGATCCAATCGGTCGACCCGGCGGCCGGGGAAATTCGGGCTCGAGTTTCTCTGGCCGCCATGTTTGCTTATTCAATGCACTTGAGATCTCAAACTCAAGGAAAGGGTGAGTTCACCATGCAGCTCGTCGGTTATGCGGCTCCACAGGGAGCCCGAAAGGCGGAAATGTCTGCCAAATTGGGGATTTCAGACGGGGAATCCGGGGCCGAGACTTGACCTCTTAGGGTCGATCCATAGAATACTTGGCCCCTTTTACGGGAGAGCCCCGGCAAATCCGGACCGCAATCGGCGAGCCCCTCCAGGCAAGCTAGGTGGATAGAGGACCCGGGGCTAGCGTTGCATAGTCATGGCACAGAAAATCACGATCCGCCTTGAGGCATACGACCACGAGGCCATTGACCAAGCCACTGAGTCAATTATCGAAGCCGCTCGCCTCACCGGTGTTGCGGTTTCGGGTCCGATCCCGCTGCCGACACGGTGCGAGCGCTATACCGTCCTGCGTTCGCCTCACGTCAACAAGAAAGCTCGCGAGCAGTTCGAAATCCGCACTCACAAACGGCTTATGTACTTGCTCGATCCCACGCCACAAACGGTCGATGCGCTTAACCGCCTCGTTCTGTCGGCAGGAGTCGACGTCCGCATCAAGGCTTAGACCCTGACTCCCTTCTTCTCCCGCATGTCCGCGGCATCTGTCCGGACCTCTGCGACGCCCTCGGCTGGATACCGAGATCACGATGACCAAGAAGTTCCTCCTTGCCCGCAAACGCGGCATGACCCAAGTCTTCCGAGAGGATGGCACCGTTGTACCGGTGACCGTTCTCCAGGCGGGTCCTTGCACCGTTACGGGTCTGCGTGACAAGAGTCGCGACGGCTACCGTGCCGTGCAACTTGGCTTGACACCGGCTCGCGACAAGCATGTCGCCAAGCCACAGCGCGTTGCCGCCGAAAAGGCGGGCGTCAAGCCTTTCCGCATCTTGCGCGAGTTCCGCGTCGATGCCACCGATGGTTACGAAGTCGGTCAAGAGTTGACCGCTGAAACCTTCGAGGTAGGCGATATCGTCGATGTCAGCGGCCGCTCGAAAGGTCGTGGTTTTGCTGGCACGATTAAGGCTCACGGCTTCGCTCGTGGCAATGAGACGCACGGTAGTCATAACGTACGCCAACCTGGCTCGATTGGCCAATGCGCGACCCCGTCGCGCGTTTTCAAGGGTCAGCGCATGCCGAAGCACTACGGCAACGAGCGCATCACCGTCAAGAACCTAGTCGTCGAGCGGATCGACGCTGAGCGTGGCTTGATTCTTGTTCGCGGCGGCGTTCCAGGTCACCCGACCAGCCTTGTGCAGATTCAAACTGCCAAGACCGGGGGAGAGAAGTAAATCATGGCCAGCATCGGAACTTATGACGTCTCGAGTGGCAGTGCCGGTCAGAAGGACTTGGAAGCCGATCTCGGCGATCAGCTCCTTTATCGCACGCTGAAGGATGTGATTGTCCAGTACCAGGCCAACTCGCGCCAGGGTGACGCCCATACCAAGGTGCGTACGGAACTGGCAGGGCACAAGAAGAAGCCCTGGAAGCAGAAGAAGACCGGCCGCGCGCGTGCGGGCGACCGTCGTAGCCCGTTGTGGCGTGGTGGTGCCACCGTCTTCGGTCCGCGAAACACGCGCCGCTGGGGTTACCACTTACCGAAGAAGCAGCGTCTAGTTGCTCTCCGTAGCGCTCTGTTTGGCAAGGTCCAGGACAACGAGGTGGTTGAGTTAGCCGGTCTCGAGTTCGACCAGCCCTCGGCCAAGGCGGTCCGTAAGGTGCTTGCCGATTGTGCTCCCCAGGGAACCGTACTTGTTCTTCTGAGTGAGCCGAACGAGGCCGCTTGGCTTTCGTTCCGCAACTTCCCTCAGGTTTCAGTACGCGCCGCTTCGGATGCTAATGCCTACGACCTACTTGCACACAAGTGGGTGCTCTGCCAAGAGGGCGCACTTGACGTGCTGACCAAACGCTGCGCCAAGTCGCGCACCAGCAAGGAGGTGTCGTCATGAGCAGCATGAGCGACCACTACCAGATTCTCCTCAAGCCGGTCCTGACTGAGAAGTCGACGGACTACACAGAGGAGCTTAACGAGTACCGTTTCGAAGTGGCGGGCGGCGCAAACAAGATCGAAGTCAAGAACGCGGTGCAAGCCCTGTTCGACGTCAAGGTCACGCGCGTCAACACCATGCTCCGTCCGGGTAAGTTGCGCCGTCGTGGCGCCAGCTGGTTCCGCACTTCTTCCCGCAAGATCGCCATCATCCAGCTGCAGGATGGCGACAAGATCGAGCTTCTGTAGGAGTACCTGGAGAAATACGATGGGAATTAAGTACTACAAGCCGACTTCGCCGGGCCGCCGCGGTGGCTCTGTGTTGGATCGTGCCGAGCTCACGCGCCAGAAGCCCGAGAAGAGTCTCTTGGCGCCGCTGAAGAAGTCGGGTGGTCGCAACAACCATGGCACGGTGACCGCGCGTCACCGTGGGGGAGGAGCTAAGCGCCGCTACCGCATCATCGACTTCAAGCGCAATAAAGACGGTGTGCCGGCCAAGGTTGCTCACATTGAGTACGACCCGAATCGCACCGCCTACATCGCGCTGCTGCACTACGCCGCCGGCGAGAAGCGCTATATCCTCTGGCCGAAGGGCTTGAAGCAGGGCGCTTTGATTTCATCGGGCGAGGGCGCTGAACCGAAGCCTGGTTGTGCGATGGAGCTGCGTCACATTCCACTGGGTATGGAGGTGCATAACGTCGAGCTACGTCAGGGCCAGGGTGGCAAGATGGTCCGCTCGGCCGGTGCTTCGGCTCGTCTAGCGGCGCGCGAGGGCGATTACGCTTTGCTAGCACTGCCTAGCGGAGAGCTTCGCCGGGTGCACGTGCGCTGCCGCGCCACTATTGGCGAAGTTGGCAACGCTGATCACCAGAACGTAAAGCTGGGCAAGGCCGGCCGTAACCGCCACAAAGGCAAGCGTCCGCACGTCCGCGGTGTCGCGATGTACCCTGCTGCCCACCCGCACGGTGGCGGCGAGGGTCGCACTAAGGGTAAGCACCCGGTTTCGCCGTGGGGCCAGCCTACAAAGGGTAAGAAAACTCGTAACCGTCGCAAGACGACCAGCAAGTTCATCGTCCGCCGCCGTAAGGGGGCCAAGTAACAGGACTGAAGTATGAGCCGTAGTCTCAAGAAAGGCCCTTGGATCGACCCCAGCTTACAGCGCAAGGTCGCGAAGGTCGTCGAGTCAGGCGACCGTCGCCCGATCCGCACCTGGGCCCGCGCTAGCACCATCCTGCCGGATTACGTGGGCATGACCTTCATGGTCCACAACGGCAGGGACTTCCTGAAGGTGTACATCACCGAAGACATGGTTGGCCATCGTCTCGGCGAATTCGCGCCAACGCGCACCTTCCGTGGACACGAGAAGAAGTAACGGAGAGCAAGAGTTATGGAGTTCCGCGCTTCGCGTCGTTACGCGCACATTTCGGCCAAGAAGGCCCGCCCAGCGGCGGATCTAATTCGTGGCCTGGGTGTCAATAGTGCCCTCGAAGTGCTTCGGGTCAACCAGACCCGTGGCGCCGCCATGTTCCGCAAGGTGTTGGCCTCAGCCATCGCCAACGCGTCGCAAAACGACGCAGTGGACGTTAACAATCTGATCGTGCGCGAAGCGCGGGTTGACGAAGGCCCGCTGATTCACGGTCGCCCGCGCTTCCGTCCGGGCGCTATGGGTCGCGCCATGCCGATTCGCCGTCGCACGGCTCATCTGAAGCTCACCGTCGCTGAGTTGGAGGACAACTAAAATGGGACAGAAGATTCATCCGATTGGCTTCCGCATCGGCGTTAGCGAGCCTTGGCGTTCGCGCTGGTATGCCCGCGGCCGTGAGTACGGTAAGAAGCTCGAGGTGGACTACAAAGTCCGTGAGATGATCAAGAAACGCTTCCGTAAGGGTGTGATCTCACGCGTGGATATCCAGCAACGCGGCGATCGCATGAGCATCACTGTTTTGGCCACCCGCAAGGGCGAAGTCATCGGCCGCGGCTACTCGACGCGCGACGCTTTGGTCGTTGATCTCGAAAAGCTTAGTGGCATGGAGGTCAAGCTTGACATCCAAGAAGTCGGTCATTGGGATCTCGACGCGGTCACCGTCGCCGAGAATCTAGCCGGCGCCATCGAGCGTCGTGTTTCGCCTCGTCACCAGATCAAGCGGATCATGGAGAACACCATGAACGCGGGTGCTAAGGGCGTCAAGATTCAGGTTTCTGGTCGCATCGACGGCAAAGAGATGTCACGCACTATCAAGCAGCACACCGGTCGTATTCCGCTCCAGACTCTGGATGCGCGTTGCGACTATGGCTTTGCCGAAGCGCAGACCACCTATGGGGTGCTCGGCGTCAAGGTGTGGATCTATGCCGGGGAAGGCATGCGTTTCTAGGGGTAGCTAAGGAGAAAGAATCATGTTGATGCCGAAGCGAACCAAGTACCGCAAGACCATGCGTGGCAAGATCAAGGGCACTTACAAGTGCTCGCTGCCTCAGGGTCGTGGTCCTGCTGCTCGAAACCAGCACCGCAAGGGTCGCCCGACAGTCCGTCCGGCTGCGGCGACCGCTAAGGCTACGCGCGGCAACCGCGTTTCTTTCGGAGATTATGGTTTACAGGCACTTGACTGGTGCTGGCTGAGCGCTCGCACGATCGAGGCGGGTCGTATTGCAGCAAGCCGTGCTTCTGGTGAAGGAAAGATCTGGATTCGGGTCTTCCCGCACAAGTCGGTTACTGCCAAACCTCTCGAGGTGCGCATGGGTAACGGTAAGGGTGATGTCGACCGCTGGGTCGCCGTGGTCAAGCCGGGCACCGTGCTTTATGAAATAGGTGGTGTCGAAGAAGGTATCGCCCGCAAGGCGCTGAACCGCGTCGCACACAAAATGCCGGTCAAGTGCCGGATGATCACGAAGAAGCCCATCTAGTCGGAGACTCGAAATGAAGATCGAAGAAATTCGCGGGAAAGACGACAGTGAGATCGAGTTCGATATCGCTCAGGCGGAGAAGGAGTACTTCGAGATGCGCTTCCGCTCTCTCACCGAGGGCAACCAGAACCCATCCCGTCTTGGCGAGCTCCGCAAGGATATCGCTCGCATGAAGACCATCCTGAGTGAGCGCCAAATCGGCGTTCGTGGCCAACAGTCCCGCTGAGATTTCGGAGTAAGTTCATGACTGAAGAGAACCAAGAAATCACCGTGCGCGGCACCCGGAGGTCGATGGAAGGAACCGTCGTCTCGGATAAGGGCGAAAAGACGATTATCGTCCAAGTCGAGCGCACCACCCGCCATTCGCTGTATCACAAGATTATTCGGAAGCGGAAGAAGTACCACGTCCACGACGAGGCCAATCAGGCCAAGGTTGGGGACAAGGTTGAAATCATGGGCACGCGCCCGCTCAGCAAGCTGAAGCGCTGGCGTTTGGTCCGCATCATTGAGGCGACCCCTGTCGCCTAACCCGACTTGATTCCGAAAGGAGAATAGAACCATGATCCAGATGCAATCCCGCCTCGACGTTGCCGATAACAGCGGCGCGAAGGAAGTTATGTGCATCAAGGTGCTGGGCGGTTCGGGCCGCAAGTTCGCTGGGCTTGGCGACTTGATCGTCGCTTCGGTCAAAAAGTCCCTGCCGGGCAGTGATCTGAAGCCGGGCACCGTCGTCAAAGGCGTTGTGGTCCGCACCAAGCAGAAGACGCGTCGCGCGGACGGTAGTTACGTTCGTTTCGACGGTAACGCGCTCGTTCTTATCGATGGCGAGGGTAACCCCAGAGGTACCCGCATCTTTGGTGCGGTGGCGCGTGAACTGCGCGACCGTAAGTACATGAAGATCGTTTCACTCGCTCAGGAGGTCGTGTGATGCATATCAAGGCCGGAGATGAAGTGGTCGTTACAGATGGCAACCACAAGGGTATGCGCGGCAAAGTGCTGCGCATCATCAAGGAAGACAACCGGGTCTTTATCGAGGGCGTGAATGTCCGCGAGAAGAATCTGGCGCGCACCCAGCAGAACCCGCAAGGGGGCACTGTGGAGCGCGAGTTTTCGATTCATACCTCGAATGTACTGCTCTGGAGCGATAAGGCGAAGAAGGGCGTGCGCACTCGAATCGAAGGGAGCGGTCGCGACAAGGTTCGTGTTGGCGTCCCCTGTGGCACTAAGTTTGACTAGGTCGTAAGTCATGACACGTCTCGCCGAAATCTACAGCAAGGAAGTCGCTCCGAAACTTCAGGAGCAGTTCCAGTACAAGAACAAGCACGAAGTGCCCGTGATCGAGAAGATCGTGGTCAGCATGGGGGTCGAAGGTGCGGTAGAAAGCCGTTCCAAGGTCGAGTCCGCTGCAAGCGATCTGACAATGATCACCGGTCAGAAGGCGGTCATCACTAAGGCGCGGAAATCGATTGCAGGTTTTCGTCTGCGTGAGGGTATGCCGATCGGTTGCATGGCCACGCTGCGGCGTGAGCGCATGTACGAGTTTCTTGACCGCTTGATCGCGGTCGTCTTCCCTCGGATTCGCGACTTTCGCGGCCTGAAGGATAACTTTGACGGCCGGGGCAACTTCAGTGTCGGCCTGAATGAGCAATCGCTGTTTCCGGAGATCGATCTGGACCGCGTAGAGCATGCCCAGGGTATGAACATCACGATCGTGACGACTGCCAAGAGTGATGAAGAGGGCCGTGCGTTGCTAAACGGATTCGGCATGCCGTTCCGTCGTCCCAAGAACGAGTCCAAGGAAAACTAAGAATGGCCAAGACCAGCGCAATCCACCGCGAGAAGAAGCGCCAAGTCCTTGTCGCGCGCCACGCCAAGCGCCGCGCCGAGTTGGTGAAGGTGATCAAGAATCCCGAAGCTTCCCTCGATGAAAAGGGCGAGGCTTACAAGCGCCTTCGTCTCATGCCACGTGACGCCAGCCCAGTCCGTCTGCACAATCGGTGCTCGCTGACAGGTCGTCCGAAGGCCTACTACCGTAAGTTCGGGGTTTCTCGCCTCGTATTCCGTCGTCTAGCGCATGCCGGCCACCTGCCGGGCGTCCGTAAGTCCTCCTGGTAATCGCGAGGAATAAATTATGACCATGACTGATCCGATTGCCGACATGCTGACCCGGGTGCGCAATGGCCTCCAGGTCCAGAAGCGGTTTGTCGACGTCCCGTCTTCTCGAATGAAAAGCAACATTGCTTTAGTAATGAAAGACGAGGGCTATCTCACCGAGGTCGAAAGTATGCAGGATGCTCAGGACTTTCCGGTTCTGCGCCTGCACCTCAAGTACGACCAGGACGGCGCTCCGGTGATTCGCGAACTCAAGCGCGTTTCGAAGCCGGGCTGCCGCGTCTACGCCGACTCGACCCGCGCTCCCAAGGTGCGTGGTGGGCTTGGCATTTCCATCCTCACCACCTCAAAGGGCGTGATGAGCGGGCGTAAGGCCGCTGAAGCCGGGGTGGGGGGTGAAGTCCTCTGCACTGTCTTCTAAGGAGGAAGTTACATGTCCCGTATCGGAAATACCCCTGTATCCCTGCCGTCTGGCGTCGAGGTCAATGCGAGCTCGAATGAGGTCGCGGTCAAGGGGCCGAAGGGCCAGCTCAGCTTCCCGCTGTTCCCGGAAGTTTCGGTTGCGGTCGAAGATGGCCGTGTAGTCATCTCGCGTACCGGTTCTGGTGGCTCGAAGAAGGCGTCTGCGCTGCACGGTCTGGTGCGTGCGCACATCCAGAACATGGTGGTCGGAGTAACCGAGGGCTACGAGAAGTCCCTTGAGATCCACGGCACCGGCTGGAACGTTAAGCCTAAGGGGCAGGGCATCGAGATGCAGATCGGCTTTTGCCATCTGGTCGAGTGCACTCCGCCAGAAGGCGTCACCGTCGAGTGCCCCTCGCAGACCGAAATCTTGGTCAAGGGCATCGACAAGCAAGCTGTCGGCCAGTTCGCGGCAAACATTCGCCGTGTGCGCCCACCTGAGCCCTACAAGGGCAAAGGTATTAGTTACAAGGACGAGTACGTCCGTCGCAAGGCCGGTAAGTCGCTCGGTTAATCGGAAGCGGAAAGATGGATCACCTGCAACAGAAAAAGAAGTGGAAGCGCCGCGTGCGTAAGCAGATGGGCGTGCGTCGTCGTCTGCGTGCGGCTTCGGAGCGTCTGCGTCTCAGCGTTTACCGCTCAACCAAGAACATCTCGGTGCAGCTCATCGATGATGCTTCCGGTCGCACTATGGCTGCTGCCAGCACGCTAGAGGCTGATTTGCGCGGTCAGATGGCCGGTAAGACCAAGTCAGAGCAGGCTGCTCTGGTGGGCGCGGCAATTGCCGAGCGCGCCAAAGCTGCTGGCTGCGAACACGTCGCTTTTGATCGCGGCTACTACCCGTACCACGGGCGCGTCAAGGCGCTCGCCGAAGCCGCCCGGGAAGGTGGTCTCCAGTTCTAAGGCATGACTAAGCAGAACTATCAGTTCCTAGATCGCACCGCGGCCGAGGCTCTCGGCGAGCTCAAGGAAGAGCGCGTCAAGGTCAACCGTTCGGCCAAGGTGGTCAAGGGTGGTCGTCGTTTTGCCTTTTCGGCGCTAACCGTTGTGGGCAACCAAGACGGTGTCGTCGGCTATGGCTTCGGCAAGGCCAAGGAAATCCCGGCTGCCATGCAGAAGGCCTTCAAGGACGGTCGTAAGCACCTGATTCGTGTGCCGCGCATTGGTACTACCATCCCGCACGAGGTCGAGGGTCGCTACTGCTCCTCGCACGTGCGCCTGATTCCGGCTGCGGCGGGTACCGGCATCATTGCTGGCGGTACCGTGCGCGCCGTGCTCGAACTGGCGGGCGTGAAGGACGTTCTTTCGAAATCCTTCGGCTCGACTAACCCGATGAACCTGGTGAAGGCCACCATGGATGGCCTCGCCCAGCTGCGAACCAAGGAGCAAATCGCCGAAGTTCGCGGGGTGGAACTTTAATGCAGATTCACGACGTCACTGCCAAAGGGGTCAAGCACAAGGCACGCAAGCGTGTCGGTCGCGGCCAAGGCTCGGGCACCGGTAAGACTGCCGGTCGCGGCCACAAGGGTCAGCGTTCGCGTTCAGGTGATCACCCGCGCTTGGGCTTCGAGGGTGGCCAGATGCCACTCTATCGTCGCATTCCGAAGCGAGGCTTCACCAACGCTCGATTTAAGAAGCATTACACCCTGGTCAATGTCCAGGATCTTGAGGCTTTTGAGACTGGCGCCGAGGTGACCTTGGAGTCGGTTTTGGAAGCCGGCCTGTCTCGGAGGACCGGTGACTTGCTCAAGGTTCTCGGCAACGGCGAGCTATCCAAGTCGCTGACTGTTAAGGCACACAAGTTCTCGGCCACCGCTCAATCGAAGATCGAAGCGGCTGGCGGCACTGCCGAAGTTCTCGGCTAGAGCCAAAGCGATGATCCAAGCCCTGAACGTTCTCCGCATACCGGAACTGCGCGCGCGGATCCTGACAACCTTCGGGTTGTTGGCGATCTACCGATTGGGTTTCCAGATCCCTCTCCCGGGTCTGAACCTGGCAGCGATCCAGGAGGCGGCGGACAAGATTGCTGGCAGCCAGCTTGGCGGCCTGTTCGGCATCATGAACGCCTTCACTGGGGCGGGCATCGGCAGCGCCGTGCTTTTCTCGCTAGGGGTTATGCCGTACATCTCGGCGTCGATCATCTTCAGTTTGCTGGTTAAGGTTGTGCCGCAGCTTGAAGCGCTCTCCAAGGAGGGGGCTGCGGGGCAGCGCAAGATCAATCAGTACACGCGACTGGCCACCATTCCGATTTGCTTACTTCAGGCAATCTTTGTGCTCGCCGGCGTGATTTACAACCCGGATTTCGGTCTGATGCCGGGTGGAGCTTCCTTCCTTTACAGCTTGTCGATGGTCATTGCTCTAACGGCGGGCACGATGTTCATCATGTGGCTGGGGGAGCAGATCACCGAGCACGGCATCGGCAACGGCATCTCGATCATCATTATGTGTGGCATCATCTCGAGCATGCCGGCTGCGATGAATCAGACGCTGTCGGTCGCAGAGAACCCGCACCAGTTAGTGGTCACGTTGAGCACTATGTGGATTGCGACCGTGCTGGTAGTTGTTTACATCAACCGTGGCCAGCGCCGCATTCCGATTCACCAGGCTAAGCTGATGCGGGGTCGCAAGGTGATGGGTGGCAGCAAGCATTATCTGCCGCTGCGCGTGAACCAGGCTGGCGTCATGCCGATCATCTTTGCTGGCGCGCTTTTCATCGTACCGAACGTGATTGGCTCGCTGCCAGGCATGGGTTGGTTTGGGCAGGCTTTCCGTCAGGATGGTTTCCTATACCTATCGATGTACACGGCGTTGATCTTCTTCTTCAGCTTTTTCTGGGTTCGCCTGATGTTTCAGCCCTCGGAGATCGCGAATAATTTGAAGGAGCACGGCTCCTTTGTGCCGGGTATTCGTCCGGGCAAAGCTACTGCGGACTACCTGGACTTCGTTCTGAGCCGAGTCACTTTGGCTGGATCGGCTTTCTTGGCGGTCATCGCAGTCATTCCAACCATCGTTACGGCCAACCTGAATGTGCTGCCGATGGTCGCCTACTTCCTGGGTGGCACCTCGATTCTGATTGTGGTTGGTGTTGCGCTTGACCTAGTTGACAAGCTCAACAGCCATCTGTTGATGCGCAACTATGAAGGCTTCATGAAGGGGGGCGGGTCCGGCTGGGCCTCGCGGCGGAAGTAGATGATCGCCATTCTTCTTGGCCCTCCTGGAGTCGGTAAAGGCACCCAGGCTTCCCTCGCCGCTCAATCGAACGGTTGGCAGCACTTGTCGACAGGTGATTTGCTGCGCGACGAGGTTGCTCAGGCTACCGAGCTCGGTAGGCAGGCTGACGAGTTCATGAGCCGCGGAGATCTGGTCCCGGATGAGCTTATGCTTGAGATGGTCGCGGGACGGATCGGGCAGGTTGCCGACGATGAAGTGCTGCTGCTCGATGGCTTTCCGCGCACCTTGCCGCAGGCGGAAGCCCTTACTGCAAAGGCGGCTAGCGGGGCTGTACGTCTTTCGCTATACTTCACGGCTCCCGATTCGGTCCTGACCGCTCGTTTGATGGGTCGTGGCCGTGCAGATGACACCGAAGAAGTCATCGCCCATCGTCTCACGGTTTACCGTGAGACAACTGCTCCGCTCGAAAGGTACTACCGCGAGCAGGGCATTCTGGTCGAGATCAATGCTGATCGCGACATTCCCGAGATCCAGACCGAGATGGCCGATGTGGTCCGCGCGGCTCTGGAAAAGTCCCATAACCAGCAATAGGCCCTGCATGGCAAAAGAAGAGCCGCTGACTTTGATCGCAGTCGTGAAGGAATCCCTTCCCGGCGCGACTTTCAAAGTCGAGCTCGAGAATGGCCAGCAGGTCCACGCTCACATGTCCGGGCGGATGCGCAAGCACTACATCCGTATTACACCGGGCGACACCATCACCGTCGAAATGTCTCCCTACGACCTGACCCGCTGCCGAATCGTCTATCGAGGCGAACGGCGGCCGCGCCCTGCCGGCGGACGTCGGCGTCCGGGTGGCGGTGCGCGGCGGCGTCCAGGTGGGGGCGGAGGTCCTCGTCGTCGGTAATTCTCTCGGCCGTACTGCGGCCTCAGTCAAGAAAGTCTCATGAAGGTTCGAGCCAGCGTTCGTCGCATTTGCGAGTCCTGCAAAGTCATTCGTCGTCACGGCACGGTGCGAGTCATCTGCAGCCGCGACCCTCGTCACAAGCAGCGTCAGGGCTAAACCCTGCATCGCGTCTCGATCTTCCCAATAGCAAGATGCCGCGTCTCTTCGGTGTAGACATTCCCAACGACAAGCGCCTTGTCGTCTCTTTGACCTACGTCTATGGCGTAGGCTCCCCGCGCGCCGCTCAGGTCTGCGAGGCTCTTTCGCTCGATCCCAACATGCCAGCTAAGGACCTTACCGACGAACAGATCGGTGCGATCGCTGGCTACTTCGAGCAGAACTACGAGGTCGAAGGTGACCTCCGCCGACGCATTATGATGAACATCAATCGTCTGCGCGACATTGGCTGCTACCGCGGCCTGCGTCACCGCCGTGGCCTTCCGGTTCGCGGTCAGGGAACCAAAAACAACTCCCGCACCCGTAAAGGCCCGAAAAAGACCGTGGCCGGCAAAAAGTCCGGTAAGTCGATGAAGTAAGCGATGAGTGCTGCCAAAACCAAGCGTCGCGCGAAGGGGATCGGATCGAAAGGCATTGCCTACGTGAAGTCCACTTTCAACAACACTCTAGTCACGCTCTGCGATACACAGGGCAACGTGATCGCCCAGGGCTCTCCTGGTGCTGTGGGCTACAAGGGTTCCCGCAAGTCCACCCCTTTTGCTGCTCAGCAGGCTGGGATTCGCGCTGGCGAAGCGGCTTACAAGCTGGGTCTCCGCGAGATCGTCGTGCGCGTCAAGGGTCCGGGATCGGGTCGTGAAAGTGCCGTTCGTGGTCTATCGCAGGCCGGTCTGCGTGTCTCGATGATTGAAGATATCACCCCGCTGCCGCATAACGGCTGCCGTCCCTCTAAGAAGCGTCGCGTCTGATCATGGCTCGTTACAACGGAAATGTCTGCCGCCTTTGCCGTCGCGAAGGCCACAAGCTCTTTCTCAAGGGCCGTCGCTGTGAAACCGAGAAGTGCTCGGTCGACCGTCGCAATGTGCCGCCGGGTTCGAACTTGCGCTCGCGCCCACGTCGTCTCTCGGACTACGGTGTACACCTCCGCGAGAAGCAGAAGGTCAAGCGCATCTACGGTGTTCTCGAGCGCCAATTTCTGCGCTACTTCAAGCTTGCTGAGCGTATGAAGGGGAATACTGGCGAGAACCTGCTGTCGATCCTCGAGCGCCGTCTCGACAATGTGGTCGATGCTGCTGGTTTTGCCACCTCGCGCGCCCACGCGCGCCAGCTGATCAATCACGGCCACTTCGCCGTGAATGGTCGTAAGGTCGACATCGCGAGCTACATGGTCCGCGCCGGTGACGTCGTCGAGCCGGTAACTAAGGATCGCTCGAAGAAGATCGTCGCTGAGTTCCTCGAGCTCAATAATGACAAGTCGGTCCCGAACTGGATCGGCCTGGATCGTGGTGACAGTAAGGTCACCGTTAACTCTCTGCCGAAACGTGAGGACGTCCGATTCCAGGACATCCAAGAGCAGTTCATCGTCGAGCTCTGCTCGAAGTAACCCCGAACCACATTTACCGCATGCGTATCCGCTGGCGCGAATTCGAACTGCCTTCGGGCGTCACCCATGATCAGGCGACGGCCACCGATTCTTACGGCAAGTTCATCATTGAGCCCTTTGATCAGGGGTTTGGTCACACGATTGGTAATGGCTTGCGCCGTGTGTTGCTGGGGGCGATTGAGGGTGCCTCAGTCACTGCCGTAGAGATCGGCGATGCCGAACACGAGTTCAAAGCTGTGCCTGGGGTTATCGAAGACGTTGTAGACCTCGTCTTGGCCTTCAAGGCGTTGCGTGTGCAGTTGGCTTCGGAAGAATCGGTCACCATGACTATCGACAAGCAGGGCCCCTGTGAAGTCACTGCGGGGGACATCGAAGTTCCGACCGGTGTCACGATTCTCAATCCAGATCTTCACATCGCGACGGTCACCGAGAATCGCCCTTTCCAGGTTACGCTGACTGCTCGTCGTGGTCGCGGTTACGTTGCTGCTGATGAAACCGGCGAAGCTACAGACCAGATCGGTCTGATCCCGGTAGATGCTGCGTACAGCCCTGTGCTGCGTGTGCGGTACGGCGTCGAAGCAACCCGCGTCGGTAAGTTCACTAACTACGACCGCCTAGTGCTCGAGCTCTGGACCGATGGCACCGTCTCCCCCGAGATGGCGCTGGTCGAAGCGGCGAAGATCTATCGCAAGCATCTCAACCCCTTCGTTCAGTTTGCGAATGCTCTTAACGGTGTGCCCGTTTCGGACGAAGTAAAAGCGATCGACGCCGCGGCTGAGCGCCGTCGCGATCGTTTAGCGAGCTTGCTGGCTGAGCCGATCGAACGCCTCGACCTGTCGACGCGCGCGCGCAACTGCCTTGATGGAGCAAGCGTCGCGACATTGGGCGAGCTGGTTGTCCTAAGCGGGGACGAACTACTGCACATAAAGAACCTAGGTCAGACTGTGCTCACCGAGATTGAGAAGAAGCTCAGCGAGCTCGATCTGGCGATCGGTATGGCCCTCGAGACGAACTAGGGCCGGAGCCATGCGTCACCGCGTCAAGACCAAGAAACTGTCCCGGACGGCCTCGCACCGCAAGGCCTTAGCTCGTAACCTCGTATCAGCCCTGATCGAGCACGAGCGTATCGAGACTACCCTTACCAAGGCCAAGGCTCACCGCCCCTTCGCCGAGAAGTTAGTCACTCTCGCCAAGGAGAAGAATCTGGCCAACTACCGTCGTGCCCTGTCGCTGCTTGGCAACGATAAAGCTGCGGTTGCTAAGCTCTTCGACGTGTTGGGTCCACGCTTTAAGGATCGTCCCGGTGGTTATACTCGCATTCTTAAGCTCGAGAAGCCGCGCCTGGGCGACAAGGCCCCGCGTGCGTATTTCGAATTCGTTGATCGCAGTGCCGACGAAGATGCTTTGAGTCTTGATGACTAGGTCGCAGCTTTGCGATTAAATCAACGGACCGCCCCACGGGGCGGTCCGTTCTTGTTTGTGAGGCGACAGCGAGGTCGCTAGGGGTCGCGGCGCTTCCAGTGGGGCTCCTCTTCGCGTTCGATCTGCTTCTTTTCGCCCACGGCGATGGCGCGCCCTTCAGGTGCCAGTAAGCGATTGAGCTCGTCGAAGAGGTTGGCGCTGAGATTGACGCGCCAAGCTGGGCCTGCGCGCATACCCACGCGCTTGCCGTTTTCATCCGCGTAGAGGAAGCGCACCGGCGAGTTGCCGTGATGGGCGCGCAGGATCTCTTGCAGTAGCTCGATCGGTGGCTCGTTTGCTGGCAACAGGATGTCAAGACTGCCCTTGAGGCGGATTTCTCCGCGTTCACCGAGCGGCTCGATCATGTCGACTTTGAGCGTGGGCTCTTCGCCGTCAAGTGCGAGAGTGCCATGGAAGAGTCCAATGAAGTCCTCCTCGACGCAGTCGCGGCAATTCTCGAGTGTGCTTGGCCAGCCGATAGTTGATACTGATCCATAGAGATCTTCGACGCGCAGCCATCCCATTTTCTTACTAGGGTCTTTGCGCGTTGCTCGTACCTGCACGTGCGTTGCGATGCCGGCCAAAGTGACCTTTGCGCCGTCACCGACTTCTTTCACATTACGTGAATCCCAGGGCGTGACGCCGCGAAGAATTTCACGATACGGGTCAAGCGGATGTTTGGTCAGGTATAGGCCGAGCGCATCTTTTTCGAGGCTCATTGTGAAGCGCAGTTCTTCATCGCTGAGCGGGCGAAGATTGGAGGTGTCGGCAGAAGGGTCACTGCTTGCAGCGGGAGCGTGGGGTATTGCGTCAAACAAAAGTGACTGGCCGCGTGCTCGGTCCTTTGCGACGGATTGTGCTTGCGCTAGTGCGGTCGGTAGCTCGTCGAGCTGGTCAAGTCGGTGCGCGGGCATGTCCTCCAAGGCGCCCGCCTTGACCAAGCTTTCCATCGTGGTCTTGTTGACCCCATGGACAACGCAGTCGATATAGAACTCGTCGGCGTTTGGAAAACGTTGACCATCATTTTGACGGGCTTCACGTGCTTGCACGATGGCTTCGGCCGCACCGGTGCCGACCCCGCGAATGGCTTCTAAGCCGAAGCGAATACAGTCGTCGGGTGTCACGGCGAAGCGCACCTCGCTCTCTTGGATGGAAGGGGGCAGCACAGTTAAATTATGCCCTTTGGCATCTTCGATCAGTGTCGCAAGCTTGTCTGTATCTGAGGCTTCGTAGGTGAAGTTGGAGGCGAAGAACTCCTCAGGGTAGTGGGCCTTCATCCAGGCCGCTTGATAGGTGACCAATGCATACGCCGCAGAGTGCGACTTATTGAATCCGTATTCTGCGAACTTTGCCATCATGTCCCAGATGTCCTGGGCGATGTGATGAGGCACTTGGGCCGTCACCGCGCCCTCGAGGAACTTAGGCTCAAATTCTCCCATCAGTTTGGCGTCCTTCTTGCCCATTGCTTTGCGCAGTGCATCGGCTTCGGGGAGGGAGAAGCCTCCCATACGCTGAGCAACGCGCATGATCTGTTCCTGGTAGATCAGTACCCCATAGGTCTCCTTCAGGATTTCCTCGAGCAATGGATGAGGGAAGCGGACTTTCTCGCGGCCGTGCTTGCGGCTGGCGTAGACATCGTGCAGGCCGGAGCCTAGTGGGCCCGGCCGATACAGTGCGAGAACCGCGACCACATCCTCGTATGAGGACGGTTTTAGATTGGCGAGCAAGCGTCGCATGCCACCAGATTCCAGCTGAAACACGCCCTCAGTATCGCCTGCCTGCAGCAGTTTGTAAGTGGCTTCATCGTCGAGTGGCAGCTCTTCGAGGTTGATTTCGACCTCGTGACGTTGCTTCACTAAGCGCACTGTTTCAGCCAGGATAGAGAGCGTACGCAAGCCGAGAAAGTCCATCTTCAGTAGACCGAACTCTTCCGAGTACTTCATATCCCACTGTGTGGTGATGATGTCGTCCTGCTTGGCGAGCGGTGCGATGTCGATGAGTGGCTCGTCTCCAATTATTACACCAGCGGCGTGTACTGAGGTGTGGCGGGCCATGCCTTCGATTGCAGTTGCGAGACCGACCCACCTCTGATACTGCTGCGTGGAATCTCGTAGCTCTTGCAGTTCGGGGTCACCGTCAAAGGCCTCTTTGAGTTTGACGCCTGGACCTTCGGGGACCTTTTTGACCAGCTGATCGACCTCGTTCAGCGGGATATCCATAACCCGCGCCACATCGCGTAGTGCCGCGCGGGCCTTCATCTTTCCAAAGGTAATAATCTGGCAGACGCGGTCATCGCCATACTTCTGCCGAGTGTATTGGATCATCTCTTCGCGACGGTCTTTGCAGAAGTCGATATCGATATCTGGCATCGAGACGCGTCCCGGATTTAGGAAGCGTTCGAAAATCAAGTCGTACTCAAGAGGGTCGAGTCGTGTAATCTCGAGTACATAAGCGACAATCGATCCTGCGGCCGAGCCGCGGCCGGGTCCGACTGGTATGCCGACACGTCGCGCGTGCGCGATCAAATCCCAGGTGATCAGGAAGTATGTGACAAATCCCATTTCGCTGATCACGCGCATCTCATACTCGAGACGTTCGCGCGCTTCGAGAGGATTGCCGGGGTAGTAGCGCGCAAACCCCTCCTCACAGAGTTTGCGGAAGTAGTCGTCGGTGCTCAGTTTGTCTGGCGGGACAAAGTGTGGCAGGCGGTACTTACCGAACTCGACTTCGACATTGATTTGTTCGGCGACCTGTACTGTGTTGCGGAGAGCTTCGGGGATATCGCTGAAGATCCGGTTCATCTGCTCGCGCGAGCGGAAGAAAAGAGTGTCGGCCTCCATGCGCAAGCGATCCGGATTGTCGATCTTGGCACCAGTTGCGATACAGAGCATGGCGTCTTGGGTATGACAGTCTTCGTGGCGCAGGTAATGGACGTCGTTGGTTGCGACCAAGGGTGCACCGGTGAGATCCTTTATTGCGACCATGCTTTCGTTGCATCGATCCTGGCTGTCCAGTCCGTTGCGCATGATCTCGAGGTAGAAGTGGTCCTTGCCGAAGATGTCCTGCAGTCGCCCAGCTTCGGCTTGAGCTCCGTTGAGGTCGCCATTGCGTAGCGTGCGGTTTACTGGGCCGAAAATTCCTCCCGACAGGCAGGTGATGCCCTCGGCGTGTTTGGCCAGCAGCTCCATGTCGATGTGTGGTCTAGAGTGGACCCCTTCGAGGTAGCCATAAGAGGACAGCTTGTGCAGGTTTTTCCAGCCCTTTGCATTGCGTGCGAGCAGGGTCAGCTGAGTTAAAGGGTTGTCCTTGCGACTATGTGGCTCGTGGAGTGAGTTCTCCGCGATGGACATCTCACAGCCGAGGATCGGTTTCACCGCGGCCTTGGTGCAAGCTTTGTAAAATTCCATCGCACCGAACAGATTGCCCTTGTCGGTGATGGCGAGCGATTCGTGACCGTCATCGACAGCCGCCTGCACGAGGTCGGATATGCGGTTCGCGCCGTCCAGCAGCGAATATTCGGTGTGAATGTGGAGATGGACGAACGGCTCCATGGAAGCTCCAATCTAGCGTCCCAGCGGGGTTAAGTTCTCCACAGTTGAAACCACCTGGGAGGTGGGTTTTCGCTTGACGGGCGCTGCCGAGGAAGGTCTAATCCCTCCCCCTGGACGATGCGCCCGTAGCTCAGCTGGATAGAGTACTTGGCTACGAACCAAGGGGTCGGAGGTTCGAATCCTTCCGGGCGCGCCATTCAGCCTGGCTTGCGGCCCTCTCGGCATGAACCGATGAGCTTGCTTTTCCCGCTTGGCCCGCCGGACGATCCCGCGGAACGCGACCTCCGCATTATGGAGATCGCCCTGCGAGAAGCTGTCGCCGCTGCGGCGCGCGATGAAGTCCCCGTGGGATGCGTGATTGTCCTCGAGAATCGAATTCTGGCTAGTGCGGGGAATCAGGTTGAGCAGTTGCAAGATGCTACTGCGCACGCCGAGATGCTGGCCTTGACTCAGGCATTCGAAGCCATGGGTTCGAAGCGCCTTATCGGAGCGGAGCTCTACTGCACCCTTGAGCCCTGTGTGATGTGCACCGGTGCCATCGTGCACGCTCGGCTTTCGCGAGTGGTGTATGGGGCTGCGGATCCCAAGTTTGGAGGTGTATGTTCGCTGTGCGGGGGCTTCGAGCTTGAGGGGCTAAACCACCAAGTTCTGACCGTGGGAGGAGTCGAAGCTGAGGCATCGGCTGAGCTACTTCGTGCTTTTTTTCAAGCCAAGCGTCAGGCCAAGAAAGGCGATCGGCGTACCTAGGGCCCACACTTTGCGCACCGCGAGGGCAGCGGTACCATGTCCGACCGCGCGGAGAGGTGCCGGAGCGGCTGAACGGGCTGGTTTCGAAAACCAGTGTGGTTGAAAGGCCACCGAGGGTTCGAATCCCTCCCTCTCCGCCAACCCATGCCTGCAGATCTCGAGGCGTGTGAGTTCTTTTTAGATCCACCCGAATCCGGGTGGGCCGCCGCGACCCCTTGGGGTCCACGGAGAGGTGGCCGAGTGGCCGAAGGCGCACGCTTGGAAAGCGTGTGTGGCGCAAGTCACCGAGGGTTCGAATCCCTCCCTCTCCGCCAATCGGGGCGGTGTGGGTGTCGGGGGCTCGGCGTTGCGCAGCGGAAATCACGCGAATCGGGTCAGGCCAGGAATGGAGCAGCCCTAAGTATGGTCTTCCGGGTGCCGCAGCTGTCCGGGCTTCCGACTCCCACACCCCCCTCATTTCTGCGCCGCTGAGAGTGTTGCTCTCGGCTGCTAGACTCGCGCCCATGAGCTACCGCATCCTGGCCCGCAAGTACCGCCCGCGCAGCTTTGCGGACGTGATTGGCCAGGATCACATTGTCACCGCGCTCAGCCGTGCGATTGCGAAGAATCGGCTTGGTCAGGCTTACTTGCTAGTTGGGCCACGCGGTACCGGCAAGACTAGCACCGCGCGTATTCTGGCAAAGGCGGTTAACTGTGTGCAGGGGCCGACCGGTGAGCCCTGCCTTGTCTGCGATTCGTGTCGAGAGATTGAATCCGGCAATAATGCCGATGTTATTGAGATTGACGGCGCCTCCAACAATGGAGTCGATGATGTGCGCGCGTTGCGCGAACGGGTTCACTATCGCCCGCTACGTGATCGCAATAAGATCTACATCATTGACGAGGTGCAACGTTTGTCGGGTCCCGCCTTTGATGCGCTGCTGAAGACGCTCGAAGAGCCGCCAGATCATGCGCTCTTTCTGTTCGCGACTACGGACCCACATAAGATTCCGGACACCATTGTGTCGCGGTGTCAGGTCTTCGAGTTTCGCCGGCTGCGCGAGGTGGACATCGCTGCCAAGCTTGCCGATATATGCGTGCGCGAAGAGGTGGAGGTATCGGGGGATGTGTTGCAAACTATTGCCCGTGGTTGCCGCGGTGGTCTGCGTGATGCTGAGTCGATGCTCGATCAGGTGTTGGCGGTAGCCGAAGGCGCGCCGACCCTAGACGACCTTGAGATGATTGCCGGTTTAGCACGGCCGGAGCGATGGTTGGATCTTTACGAGGCGGTTGCTGTTGACGATGCCGCTGGTGTGTTGCATTGCATCGACGCCTTCCTGCAGCGTGGGGGCACGGAGCGAGACTTCGTGCAACAAGGTGCTGACGCATTGCGTGATCTACTGCACTTGGTGCTGCTGGGCGAAGACGCTTTGGGCGTCGAGCCCTCGCCAGAGCGTCGGGAGCGCAGCATGAACCTGGCGCGCAGGCTCGGCCGTGATCGACTTGAGTCGATGCTCGGCATGCTCTTTGCACTCGAGGGGCGCATGGCGCGTGCACCGCTTGCAGCGCGCGCACTTCTCGAGTGGACCATACTGCGCGCGGCTCGCTTGGGAGAGCTTCTTGATACGGCCCACGTTCTACGAGGCATGCGCGAGGGTGAGTCGCCTCCCGCGCCGGTGGCGGCGCGGCTGCAGCCGGCGCCCTCTGCAAAAGCCGGCCCAGCAGGGGGCAAAGCTCCGATCCCAGCGCCGGCGCTCTCTATTTCCCCTGCAGCTACTGCTGCCCCCGAAGCGTCGCGCGGTCGCGAAAGCGAACCTTTGGGCGCGCGAGCCTTTCCAAGCCTTGAATCGCTGCTTGAGCAGGTTCGCGTCGGTCGCGCGAGCCTTGGAAGGGCTATAGACGAGCTTTATCAGCACGGCGAGATGCGCGCGGACGAGGTGTATCTACTGTTGCGAATGCCGGACGAGCGTGCGCGCGTCATTCTCGAAGATCCGGTCAGCCGTAAGTGGCTGGAACGTCTGCCGGATTGCCCAGGCCCCTGGACGATCGAGTTTGAGCAGCCGGTGGAGCGCAAAGATCTGGTCGGCGACGCGCTTCGACAGCACTTCGACGCCGTCGAGGAGTTACCATAGAAGCATGGCAGGAAGCCTCGGTGATCTCGGTGGGCTGCTCAAGCAGGCTCAGAAGATGCAACGTCAAGTGGCAGAGCTCCAAGAGGAGCTGGGAAAGAAGACTTTCGAGGGCAGTGCAGGCGGCGGCATGGTCAAAGTCATTGTCAACGGCAAGCGTGAGTTTCAGTCGATCAAGATCGATCCGCAAGTGATCGATCCAGAAGATGCCGAGATCCTTGAAGACCTCGTCGCCAGCGCGTTGCGTGATGCCTTGGGCCAAGCGGAGAGGGCCAGTGAAGAGGCGATGAGCGGCGTTACTGGTGGACTGGGCCTGCCAGGCATGATGTAAGTACTCCGTGGCGTTCCCCGAACCGCTTGAACGTCTTATCCGTGCCCTGGAGAAATTTCCGGGGGTGGGGGCGCGCAGTGCCGAGCGCATGGCGCTGCATGTGTTGCGTTCGCCGCGCGAAGAAGTTGCCGAGCTGGCAATGGCGTTGCGTGATGCGCGTGTTGAAACAGTGCGTTGCGAGCGGTGCGGAAATGTTTCACTAGAAACGCTCTGCACGATCTGTGCTGATGAGACGCGCGATGCGGGATTGGTCTGCGTGGTTGAGGGTCCCCGCGAAGTTGAGAAGATGGAGAGTGCCGGTGTTTACGAGGGTACTTATCACGTTTTACTCGAAGGGTTTTCACCACGTGAAGGTGCTCAACCGGAGAGTGCGGCCATGCGCCGGTTGTGTGACCGAGTGGCTGGTGGAACGGTGCGCGAGGTGGTATTGGCAACGGCGCCAGATCGTGAAGGCGAAGGCGCGGCCATGCTGGTGGTCGAAGCTTTGCGAGGTATGTCGGTGCAGATTACCCGGCTGGCTCGCGGGCTTCCGGTGGGAACGCGGCTTGAGTATTTGCACGGCGAGATCCTCGCTGAGGCTTTTCGCGGTCGTCGGGAATGTGCCGCAGACGGTGGGCCGGTGGAATCAGGTGGCGCTCCTGAGGCATGAGTGCGCCGCGACGCTTTGCATTACTCGTCGCCTACGATGGCAGTCCTTTCCACGGCTACCAGCGTCAGCACGGTTTCCCGACCATTCAGTCTGAGCTTGAAGATGCTTGGGCAGCTGTCAGCGCCGAAGCTGTAATGATGATTGGTAGCGGTCGCACCGATGCAGGGGTACATGCGATGGGGCAAGTGGTGCATTTTGATACGTGGTCGTGCTTGCCGGAGATCCGGATTGTGAAAGCATTGAACGCTTACCTGCCCGATGAGATCGTGGTGCGCGCGGCGCGTGAGGTCAGTTCAGATTTTCACGCTAGTTACAGTGCAATAGGCAAGCGTTACTTCTACTTCTTGCAGGTCAGCGAAACGCGGCCAGTATGGTCGGCTGGGCGTGCGACCTGGGAACGACGACCACGACTCGACCTAGAAGCGATGCGTTTAGCGGGGCAATATCTGCTTGGCCGCCATAACTTTTCATCTTTTGCTGCTGCTGGACGTACAACTACAAGTGATGTGCGCACGCTGCAGGCTATTCACTTTGTGCCGATGCGTTATGGCCTAGCTATTGCTTTTCAGGGCGATGGATTTCTATACAAGATGATCCGCAATCTAGTCGGCAGTCTGCTCGAGGTTGGCCGAGGCAAGTGGGGGCCCGCCTGGATCGGACAGGTTCTTGAGGCGGAGGACCGCAAGCGGGCTGCGGCTACCGCGCCCCCAGATGGCCTTTATTTGGGCCGTGTGCTCTATTCCGATCCACTCTTTGTCGCCCAACGTGGGCGATTCTCTGGAAGTCCGCGGCTCAACCCGGCAAGCGACCCTGTTTTTCCAGCACGCGAGGGCTTAGGCTTAGACTGAAAGATGGTGACTCCCCGCGGGTTAACCGTGAAATTGACCATGAAGTTCCATGTGACGCTAAAAAACGACGCCGTCCCGGCCGCCCTTCGCGGCTATGCGGAG
>JAKVCF010000140.1 GCA_022447335.1 Planctomycetota bacterium
GCTCGCGTCGGCCTTGTGATTTATGTATTAGCAGTATGCCGAAGCCAGGCGCATTAAGGCAGCAGCTTCAGCGGAGCTGCTTGAGTGATGGTGCAGATGCCTTGAGCGCTCAACGCAAAGCAGGAAAAGTGAAGAGTCGAACCTACCAAGCCGGCTTGCACCGGAGGGTTGGCGGGAACATTCCAAACAGCCATCTTATTGCCATTGGTGTCGAGCTGGCCGCTGAGACCGGGCGCCGAGCCCGATCCCACGATTTGACGAAATCGATTAGTCAATCCTGGTTGCCCCCGTAATGGAAGCACCACGGATCCGAAGTTGAGGCCGCTGCCTTCAGCTCCGAGCCAGCATTCATAGCTGGCACCGGAAAAATCAGATCCTGCTTGAATGTCGAATTGCAAAGTTCCGCCTGCGGATAGCGAAAGCTGCCCAGGAGTGACAGAAAAGCTGTCACGAGCGATTTCGTACTCACTTAACTCAGTGGGCATCGAGGCGGTCGACATAGAAAGAGTCCAAGCGCGATCAAGGGTGACTGACCACCCAGCCATTAGTGCTATTTCATTTTGCAGGCCGTGCGTGCCGGCTACCGGACCGAGTGGCTGCCAAAGTCCAGTGGCATCGCGGCTTGCTAGGTGTAGGCGCAGGCGTGAGTTGCCCCGCCGGTCGTAGGCTAGCAGGTTGCCGTTGCCGAGGAGTTCAGGACTTCCTTCGTCGACCGCGCCGATTAAAGTCTCGATGACCTGCCCCGGAAACCAGGCAGCGTTGACGTCGAGTCGGGTCGCGCGATACAGGCGACGGGTGCCAGTTTGCGTGGACTCGTAGTAAATAGTGCAGCGGTCGGATGACAAGCTGGGCGCACTCGCTCCGGCTCCTTCATCAAGTGGGCCTAGTCTGTTTGGCGCGTTAAAGGTCGCTTGCGGGTCTGGGCGCTCGATTTCATAGAGACGCTCGATGCCATCGCTGTCCAAGAGAGAAACCACTCCATGTAGTTCGTCCTCGCTAATCCATAAAGTGCGCACTGCACCTGCGGCCACAGTGTCAATTGGGACCGGATGCGGAGTGTCGAAGCCGCCGTTGATCACGCGCGCGCTGCGCATCAGTTCCCACCCAGAGCCAGCATCACCGACGATCCAGGCTGCTTGGCCATCCTGCACGATTTGTGCATCGCGTGCTAGCACCGAAGTCCAAGCGTTGACCGAGGTGCGGTGATTGATTGGAAGCGGGGGTCCCGGATCGTGAACTAGGCCCTGGATCTTGCCAAGTCGTATAGGGCGGCTTCCGTCGTTGGCAACAAAGGCGAACTGGTCGAGGCCGCTTTGCGTACCGGAGCGCACCTGCAGGGTATAGCTTCCGTCTTGATGATCGATGGTGTTCTCGAGAGTGGCTTGTCCGTCAGAATTTAGTTGATGTTCGAGTGTGAATTGCACGCCACCGGTGGTCAGTCCGACTCCGTTAACGTCATAGAGCTCGATCCAGTAATCGATTAGCTTGTTGGCTGCGGCGGGAACGCGATCGGTCGACGCGATAAGCAGCGACTCGAAGGCATCAGGTCGACCAGATTGACTCAAACGCCAGGCGTCATATTGCTGGCGTAGAAGGATGACAGGGTCAGTGCTTGGGACTACATGATCTGGTTCATTGAGTACGAGGTAGTAGTTGCCATTAGCGCATCCTCCGCTTAGTGAGCAGGCGCCGCCTGTGTCGCCAGGGCGGCTGACAACGAAGTACCCGATTGTGGATGTCTGATTGAAGTTTGGGGGGGGAGTTCCGCAACTGTCGGGGAAGCGCACATTGCATGAGCAGCGCTCGTCTCCACCTTGCTCCATTGCAGCTTCCATCGCAGCCATGACACGTTGACCGAGATCGCCACTTGTCTGGAGGAAGGCGCTTTCAGCTTCATCGACTACGGCTGCACCTGCCAGTACATTTCCCTGGATTGCGTAGATCAGATCGCCATCCTGTCCGGTTACTCCGCCAGCCCAGGGGCCATTAGTTCCTCCTGTGAAAAGTAGTGAGCGGCCTTGCATGTCGAGGATGGCGTATTGGAATGATCCGACCGATCCGTACTTTTTGTCGATGCGTGTTTTGATTCGATCCGGTGAATGGCCGAGCAGCATGCGGTCATGAATCAATACCTTGAGGTCGGTCGGTGATGCTGCTTGGCAAACTGCCACACCTACTCCTGGGATCACTATTGGAGTCCATAAGAGCAGGTCGCTGCCGTCGACGCAGGTGGCCGAGGCGATCACGATTTCTCCCGTGCGTGTGTCGAGTACGAGGATTGACCAAGTCGCTCGCACTGGAGCGACTAGCAGTAGGGATGCGAAGAGGAGGGATAGGGCTCGGTGGAGCATGGTGGGCGGTCCAGAAATCCTGTTGCCCGAGGATACCCCGTATTTCCGTTAGCGTATTTGCCTCGCTGCTGGCCTTTTTAGCGGGTTTGCTCTGCGATTACGAGCGCGCAGATGACGAATATTAGGACGGCAAAGAGCGCGAGCGTCGGACGTTTTTGTAGGGGGTCATTCATAGTTCGAAAAGAGGTTCCCCTTCGCTGGTCTTGCCTATGCAGTTGGCACGGAACTCACCGGTTTCCGCCCAATACACCCAGCCAGTCGACTCATCGGCGTTGGTAAAGGAGCTGCCAGGATTTACGAGGAGCACGGTGTTGAGTTGGTTGATCGGGTTCTCAGGGAAACCGTCGAACATGTAAGGCCCGTACGGGTAGCCAGTAGTTCCGGCGGAGGCTGTGAATCCGTTGAGGTCCGATGCCAGCATGAGATGGTGAACAAATGTCTTCGCTGACCAACTAGCGGTCGATGGATCCATACCAGGGTTCTCTTGATTGTGCTGGAACACGTAGAACTCAACGGCTGTGCGGACGCATTGAAGTTGTTGCTTAAGCGCAGTCTCTTTCGCGTCTGTGGCGGCGCTCTGCAGGCTGGGTAGAGCCATCCCGACCAGGACCATCACAATGGCTAGGGAGATCAGGATCTCGATCAGGCTGAAGCCGGTGCGATCCTGGAGCGTGGTATTTTTGATGCTTTGCACAGAACTCTTCTTTTCTTCGGAGAAATTCGTTTTCCTGCTTGAGTCAGAATAAAAAGAGCCCCGGAGATTGCGATCTCCGGGGCTCTTGCGAAGCATTGGCGCAGCGCTCTCTATGGCAAGAATTTCTTTCGCTCGCGCAACTTTCGGGGGAGGTACTCCTCGATGACGAAATTGAGGCCCCATTTGGCAAAGGCTTGCTGTTCCGCACGCACGCCCATTTTTAGCATCTTGTTGATGGCGCGCTTCCATTTGGGATGAGCCTGGAAGAACGGATCATTTTTTAGCGCGTCCTTAGCTCGCTTGATGTCGACTGGTTGGAGCGGGTGTGTGGCATCTTGGAGCCCATAATCCTCAATGTCATCTGGAGTCACGCCGAGGAAAGTGGCGGTCGGTACGCAAAAGTTGCGGTTCACGTGTGCTGCCGAACCTGATCCCACTTTGAGCGTACGGTAGATGTTGCACACACCGTAAGGGTCACAGTCGACAAAGGCGTAGACTGGAAGCTTCAGGTTATCGGCTAGGCGGCGTACGAATCGGCGAGTGGCGCGGGTGGGCACGCCGCCCATTTCCACTAGGATGCAATTTGCGGTACGCCAGTAACGATGGTGGTTGAGGCGCTGGAACATGCCACCGGTTTCAATAGCTAGAACAAACTCGGCTGTCGTTTCAAATCCTAAGTGGTCTACTGAGCTGGGTACGGTGTATGCGCCCGATCCCATTGCTGCGCAGTCGGATCGGATCTCTTCGTGTGTCTCTGGATCACGGTCAATCACGGTAAGAGCGCCCACGACTGAGCCGCCGTGTTCTTCCGGAACAAAGCGTAAGGTTTCACGCGTGACATCCTTGACCGAGAACATGCCCTCGATGTCATCGAGCACCGTATCTGACTCACGTTGCTCGTTGAACTTCGCATCGCCCCAGTTCTTTGAGACGTAGTACGCTTCTCGTTTGGTGGCAAAGTCTTCGTCGGCGACCATTTCTTTGGCTAGCGACATGAGGCGTAATGTCTGAGCGAAGGTCTTGACCGAGTTCACGTCGAGCGTGCGGGTCTTAAGGTTCCCCTTCATTTCGAAGTAGCCCTTCTTTGGGTCATAACTGACATTCGCCAAATTGCGCTGCGGCATGGAAAGCTCCGGGAGGCCGCCCGTGTGACCAGTTTTATAGACGCTAGTGGCGACCTCTTGGATCGAGTTCAATGCAACATCGCGTAAATTAGCGCGGCTGGCATCGACATCAGAGGCCGCTGCCTTGCGAGTGGCTGGCTTCTTGCGTGCGACGGCCTTCTTGGCAGCCGTTTTCTTCTTGGTAGCCTTCTTCGCAGTTTTCTTCTTAGTAGCCTTTTTCTTGGCAGCCATTAGATCTTCCGGGTGTTCTCCATGGACTCGTGCAAGGTATTTACGAGGTCCTCGCGCTCTTCATCACTAATACCGAGAATTTCCTGTAGGCCGATGCCTACGTGCGGGAGGTATTTGTCGATGTAAGTGCGTTTTTCAAACTCGTCGGCGACTCGCTTATTCTTGCGGATGTGTGCGCCTAGCTTGCGGCCGGCTTCCTGCAGGGCCAACTTGACCTCTTTCAGAATCTCGTTGTACGGGGCGATTGCTTCTTTAGCCTCGGAGGTGAACGGTACCCAGACTAAGGCCATGTGGATCAGGATGACTGCTGAACCAACCGGAAGCGCGCCTTTGGATTGCGATAGCCCGTAGTTCTTCCAGGCCGTGCCGATGACTGCTTTGTTGAAGCCGCAGCCAGATTGTTGCGAAAGCAGTGGTACGCGGTTGGCAAAACGCAGCAGGCGCACTGGCTCGTCAGCATTGCCAAGAAGATCTTCAGTATCGAAGGTTCCCCGCTTCTTTTTGGTCTTTCGAATGCGGCCTTTTTCGTCAACATTCAGGCGATCGTCGCCGGGTTTGGACCAGGCAATGCCAACCTCAATTTGGAAGGGGTTGCCGCGGTAGACCGCAGGGGGGCGAGTCGCTACCGAGTAGAAATCGGCATCGCATTCCTTCATCAGGCCTTCCTGAATGCGCTCTTCGCCAATCGGCGACAAGCAGGTGGTTGGTGGGGCGCTGATCTTGGTGTCGTTGATTGCGCGATAAAGCGCGTCAGCTTCCTCGCGCGCGATGCGCGAAGGATAGGAGCGTTCACCTAGCTTAGCTTTGGCGATGATCTCCTTGGCAACCTTGGGGCCTACACGGCAGAATTCTTCCTGTAAGAATCCCGATAGCCAACGCGATTTAGTCGAGCGCAGCATCTTCATCAGCTCGCCCAACTCAACGCCGTAAGGATGTGGCTTAATTTCGTCTGCACGTTCCGGCACTTCCTTAACTGTCGCTTCGTAAACCTTCTCGCCATCTTCGATGGGGGGGCGGTAAACGAACCTAGCGTGGGGGTTGGAGACGGCGGTTTGCTTGATGTAGTCGTCGACCGACCCTTTGCCGCGTTGATAACGTGCTTCGATCCCGATCTCGAAGCGCGTGCCATGCTTG
>JAKVCF010000141.1 GCA_022447335.1 Planctomycetota bacterium
AGTTGCGGACGATGCCGGCATGGGCCCGGATGGCGAGCCGGTTAGTTTGCACTTGAAGCTAGCCGACGGATTTGAACCCGGCTCCACTTTCAAGCCCTTCGTGGTTGCGGCTGCGTTGGATTTGGGTGCAATCCGCCCGCAGGAGCTCTTCAAGGATCCGGGGCACCGGTACTTCGGCCGTCGCTTGCTGAAGAATGCGAGTTCGGTGCCGAACGGTTCGAAGACTGCTGCGGAGTGCATTTTGCATTCCTCGAACGTGGTTGCCGCGCAGATTGCGACTCGCATTGGAGTCGAGCGTTTTCGCAGCTTGATGGATCGGCTTGGTGTCTGGGAACCTGTTTCGCTGCCAGGGGTGCGCTTGGTTACCAGTAATTCGCCTCCGGATAAGCAATGGGAAGGGCGTGCCGGTGCGCACTACACTGTGCCGACTATGTCCTTTGGCCAGGGCTTTTATGCTAACCCGGTGCGGCTGGCGGGCATGCTCGCTGCTTTCGCCAATAAGGGTGTTCCGGTTGAGCCGCACTTGATCGC
The DNA here is from genome assembly GCA_022447335.1 of Planctomycetota bacterium. GTDB lineage: Bacteria > Planctomycetota > UBA1135 > UBA1135 > UBA1135. The sequence continues at coordinate 532 of JAKVCF010000141.1, forward strand.
TGGCAGCGGTAGAGAGCTGGACCCACTTTTCACTCCGGAGTCGGCGGCCTACGCCTGCGATGCGATGGAGGCGATGATGGATCGTCAGGTGGATCGCAACCGTTTCCTGCCAGATCTTGGCGTGCGTGCCGCCTCGAAGAGTGGTACCGCGCAGCATCCGTCTAACGAGGATCTCAACACGCTGCTGTTCGCGACTTTTGCGCCGGTCGAGAGCCCGGAGGCGCTGGTGCTCACCGTGGTCTACAACCCTGTGCCGGATTTGAAGCGTTTCCCAAAGGGGCCGTCTGGAACTAAGGTGGCCGGGCCGGTCGCAACTCGCATCCTGGGCCACGCTCTGCGCATTCAAGGGGAAGTGCCTTGTGTGGACCCGCGAAGCTTGGATTTCGGTTCCGACATCGATACCTTGGAGCGGCCACGCACAAATCGTTGATGCTGCTCTCCCGCCTGGCGCGAACCCTGTCGGATACCTGCACGCTCGCGCCTTCGGTGTCTGCGAGTTGTAGTGGTGATCCCGACTTGCGTCAGGCTTGTTTTGACTCGCGTCGTGTGCGGTCAGGCGACCTGTACTGTGCCCTGCGAGGCGACCGCGTTGATGGCCGTGATTTTGTGACCGATGCGGTCGAGCGTGGCGCGGCAGCGATTCTTTCGATTGGTGGGCTGAGTGACGATCCCGGCGTGCCCGAGTTGCGAGTGCACCTAGGAACCAATCCAGCCGAGGCTGCGGGGCTTGCGGCGGCCGAGTTAGCTGGACGGCCGGGAGATTCGCTCTTCGTTGCCGCGCTGACTGGAACCAATGGCAAGTCGACTGTCGTTCATTTACTCGAGCAGGCTTGGCAGCGCAGTGGGGTTGGGGCAGCGCGCGTCGGCACATTGGGCTTTGCCTGGGATGGGCAGGAGCGCGCCGCGCTTAACACGACGCCGGCTGCGGACGAGTTACATGCGTTTTTGGCTGACGTAGTGAGGCAGGGTGCGCGTGCGGTGGCGCTAGAAGCCTCATCCCATGGCATCGTGCAGCATCGATTGGCTGGACTTGAAGTGGACGCTGTGGGTTGGACCAATCTTTCACACGATCACCTCGACTACCACGGTGATATGGAGAGCTATGCCGCGGCGAAGGCGCAGTTGGTGCATCGCATGCCAGGTGGTGGTGTCGCGCTGCTTCCGCACGATGCGTGCGTACTTGAGGCGGTACGCGGTGCGCGATGCGAGCAGTCCGTGTTTGGTCTCGACGATCCGTCTTTGCCGCTGCATGCAAGCGCGAAGGTAGCGCTTGATGGTGGTATGGAAATGGAGATCGGCGGTCGCTTTGGCGGCGGATCCCTGAATTCAAAACTGGTCGGTCGGCACAACGCCGAAAACTTACTTCTAGCCTTTGGGTTGCTGCGTGTGTCGGGAATCGATATCGATACAGCGCTGGGTGTACTCGCCGGCGCGCGTGCGGCTCCCGGACGTCTCGAGCGTGTTGCCACGCACGCCCCTTGGCGTCTTTTTGTCGATTACGCGCATACGCCCGAAGCGATCGAGCGCGCTTTAGAAGCGCTGCGGGCTAGCTACCCTGATGTTCGCATAGGCATAGTGGTCGGTGCCGGCGGTGATCGCGACTCCGCTAAACGCGGTCCGATGGGGGCAGCTGCGGCGCGCGGCGCCGATTGGTGCTTATTTACGAGCGACAATCCTCGCACTGAAGATCCGCAGCAGATTCTCACTGCAGTAGCTGCTGGCGCACAAGGCTGCGGCGGCACGCAAGAGGTCGACGCTGAAGTCGATCGCCGTGCTGCGATTCGTGCCGCGGTGGCTCGACTTCATGCGGGCGAGGTGCTTTTAGTCGCTGGAAAAGGGCATGAGTCATACCAGGAAATCCATGGCGTACGTTATCCCTTTGACGATCGTGTTGAGCTCGTGGAGGCGGTTTCATGCTCGGTTTAGATCTGGCCCAGGTGGCGTCGGCGGTTGGTGGTGAACTGTGTGGTGATGGCAAGGCGCCGATCAATGGCGTCGTCACCGACAGTCGCCAAGCGCGCCCCGGAGACCTCTTCGTCGCACTCGACGGAGCGCATACCGATGGTCATTGCTTCCTGCGCGAAGTGCGGGCGGCCGGGGCGAGTGGTGCTTTGGTCATGCCGGATCGAGGTGAGCGGCCGGAGGGTTTTCCCTGTGTAGTCGTGCCCGACACGCTTGAGGCTTTGGCTGCCTTGGCGCGTCATCACTTGGGTCGCCTGCAAGTCAAGGTCGTTGGGATCACCGGCACGGTTGGGAAGACTACTGCCAAGGACATGTTTGCCCAGGTCTTGGGTGGGCCGGCTGCCCGTGTGCATGCTGCGCCGGCTTCTTACAACTCCGAATGTGGATTGCCACTTGCCATTCTGGCTTCGCCGCAGGAATCGCGCGTGCTCGTGCTCGAGTATGGGGTCAATGCGCCGGGAGAGATGGCACGCCTTTTGTCGATTGCCAAGCCGCAGCTGGCTTGTATTACTGCACTGACACCTGTGCATCTCGAAGGTATGGGTTCGCTTGAGGTCATAGTGAGTGAGAAAACCTTGCTTGCAGCCGCCGCGCCGCCTGATGGTGTGGTTTGGATGCCCGAAGAGGCTGCGCAGCAGGTGCCCTCTGACGCGCGTTGGCCCGCGCGATTGCGTCGTACAGGCTTTGGCCCCGGAGCCGTGCAGATTTTGCATCGCCAACCAGGTGCTTTCCGCGTAACGCTGCCGCGTTTGGGCGAGCTTACCTTGCCCGTATACGCCGATCATGAAGTGATGCTGGCAGCTATCGCGGTCGAAGTTGGATTCGAGCTCGGCGAGAATGTGGAAGCATTGCGCGAGCGGGTGCAGGACCTGCGGCGTCCGGAAGGCCGCCTAACCGCGCATGTGATTGGTGCGGTGACGGTGTTGGATGATGCTTATAACGCAAGTCCAGCTGCTGCGTGCGCCGCGCTCGAGGTGCTTGAGAGATGGCCGCAGGCGAGGCGGCGCATCGCGGTGCTCGGCACCATGCATGAACTTGGTGCGGAGGCCGAGCAGTGGCATCGCGAACTGGGTCGACAGGTGGCGGCCGTTGGGGTGGACCAGCTCTTCGGCGTTGGTGCTGGTGGCGCTTGGATTGTTGCCGAAGCGCGTGAAGCGGGTATCGACGCCATGGTTGCCGATGACGCCGAAGCGGTTGGCAGCCTGTTGGCGCCGGCCCTACGCGAACAGGATGTCGTATTGCTCAAGGCTTCGCGTGCCGAGGGTCTGGAGCGCATGCTGCCGCGTTTGTGTGCTGCGGCGCGTGCGCTGAATCCTGCTGTCGGCGTGCAGGAGGTCAAGGCGTGATTACGCTGATCCAGGATTGGTTGCAGTCGATGTGGCAGCCTTTTCACGCCCTGCGTTACGTTTCGGTGCGCGCGGTGATAGCTACCGCTTTGGCGTTTCTGGTTGCCGTGCGTCTCGGTAAGCCGATGATCGCTAAGCTCCGTCGCGCCGGCGTCGGAGAACGCGCGGCACTGTCCGATAGTGATGAGGTTGCCAAGATGTACGCGGCCGCCAACAAGACGGGCACGCCGACGATGGGCGGAGTTTTTTGGGTCGCGGCCGTGCTGTTCGCGACCCTGCTACTTGCTGATCCTGGTGAGTTAATGGTGATGAATGCCGCGGTGTTGCTGGTCGGCATGGGCGTGATTGGTTTCTTGGACGACTTCATTAAGTGGAAGCACGATGGTGGGCGCGACGGGCTGTCGCGTACGGCCAAGTTTGTGCCCTCGGTGCTGTTGGCGATTTACGTCGCCGTGATGCTCTGGTTCACCGCCGAAAACACCGGGCGACCGGAGATCGCGTACATCTACGTCCCGGCGGTCAAAGAGAGCTTTCTCGACCCACTTGAGCTCGGCTTTCTCGGCTTTGGTCTCTTCGTGGCATTCGAAGCCTTCATCGTGCTGTCCTGTAGTCATGCAGTAAACGTCACTGATGGCCTCGACGGCCTGGCGGCTGGCTCGGCTTTGCCGGCCTTCGCTGCCTTGACCTTCGCGCTCATAGTGGTCGATACTCCTTCGTTAGCTGAGTACTGGCATTTACCCACGATCCCGGGTGCTGGTGAGCTTGCGGTCATGGGGGGCGCGGTCATTGGCGCGACAGCTGGTTTTCTCTGGTACAACGCAAGTCCAGCGAACATTTTCCTGGGGGATTCGGGCAGTTTGCCGATGGGCGCGCTGCTCGGATATTTCGCGCTGGTATCCAAGCAGGAACTGGCGCTGCCGCTTCTGGCTGTAGTTTTCGTGCTGGAAATTGGTAGTAGCTTTGTGCAGATTGTGGGCTTTAAGGTGACGCGCAGGATGACTGGCAGAGGTCGCCGGTTGCTTCCTGTGGCGCCGATCCACCATTACTGGCAACGTACTGTTCCTGAGCAACAGCTTGTGGTTCGCTTTTGGCTGCTCGCCGCCATCGGCGCGGCGTTGGGCTTACTGACTATGAAGCTGCGTTGAGATGAGCACTGCCACCCTAAAACGACCTGGCCCGCAGGGGCCGCTCGCAGGCATGCTGGCCTGCGTAGGCGCCTTGGCAGCCTTTGGCGTGGTTGCCGGAGTCTCGGCCGCGGCGCCGGGTGAAGGCTGGGACAGCCTGCGCCTGCATGCCAGTCACCTACTGGTTGGGCTATTCGCTTTTCTGGCGGCCTATTCCATTCCTTCGAGCCGGTTCCGACACGTGGCGCCGGGGCTTATGTTGCTGGTTTGGTGCCTGCTCACCGCCATGCTTTTTACTTCGATCGGGCAAACGAGTCTCGGTGCCGAGCGCTGGATCATGGTCGGGAGTTTCAGTTTGCAGCCTTCTGTGCTTTTGCAGACTCTCTGGCCGGTATTGCTCGCTTCGTGGGCGGCTAGGGATCCACTTCGGCTACTCCAGCCACTGCATCTGATTCGCTTGCTGGCTGG
>JAKVCF010000142.1 GCA_022447335.1 Planctomycetota bacterium
GCTGTGATTGCTGCACAACGTGGTGATGGTGGTGGATGGAATCCGTTCCTGAAGGGAGAGGACGATGGCGTAGTGCGGGTCGAAGAGACCAAGCTGGGTGGGATGGAAGATTTTTTGCTGGTCCAAGGGCTACATACTTTTGTGATGGATAAGGCCGAGGTGGTCAGCGCAGTGGTGCGCTACTTAGAGCAAGGGGATTTTGGGATTTCTAGATAGCAACCTCAAGCCGTGTGTGGTGGGACGCGCGGGATAGTGGGTCACGGAGATCTCGCAGGCGGCCTAAGATATGCGGTCTCAGGGGCATTGGCCCCGTTTTCAATATGGACTCTCTGGTCGATCGGATCGAACGTTTACTTGCGACTTTGGCGGAAGGGGGTGGTGCGCCTGCGGTTGACCCTGGGCGCCCCGGCGCGATTCGCTCGCAGCTTGCGGAGCACTTCGAGTTCCAGCAACCTGTTGCACGCGAGGATCTGCTGCGGGCAGCCGCAGCGCTGTTGCGCGCTACCAGTGCGCAGGGGGATCATTCGCAGTACTTCGGTTCGATTGCTGGAGGTTCGCGCGATGCCACGCTTGCGGCGGCAGCTTTTGAAGCTGGGCTAGGCGTCCTGCCAGTGTCTTGGGAGTTGGCTCCTGGAGTCGCCGAACTCGAAGGCTTACTGATGAGTTATCTTGTCGAGGTTATCGGTATGGATGCGCAACGAACCGTTGCGCGCGTATGCGAAACTGGCGAAGAGGCGCAGTTAGCTGCTTTAATTGCTGCGGCGACGCAGTGCTTCCCGGATTTTGAGCAGCAGGGTGTGCAAGCGGTAGATGGCAGGCCTTTGATTTACTGTGCGCAGTCGATCGTAGGTCCGTGGCAGAAGCGTGCCCACGCAGCTGGGCTTGGTCGGGGTGCTGTACAAGGTGTGGCCTGCGATGCATCCGGTTGTATTGATCCAATCGCACTACGCCATCAAATCATTGAAGCCGGTCGTGCCGGTAACACGCCTTTCTTCATTGCTGCCGGTGCAGGTGCTGCATCGACAGGTGCGATTGACCCGATTAAGAAGTTGGTGGCTGTGGGGCGCGTGCAAGGCATGTGGGTTCACGTCGATGGCAATGGTCTCGGGCTCGGCATCTTCTCCAATCGACTTGCCCCGCTTCTTGATGGTTCCGCCTACGTGGACTCTTTCGCCTGTGAGACTCGTGGTGGGTTACCCGCCGCTGGCAGTGCCGGATTCCTATTTTGTCGACACTTGCGTCCGGTCGGCCATGCTTTCGCGGTCGAAGATCCGCGGCTACCTGGTATGACTGCAGGTGCCGCGGAGGCCCGGGCTTCCGGTTTGCTCGGCGCACGGCGCGCAGCAGCTTTACCTTTTTTGCTCTGGCTGGCTCAGCATGGTCACGCCGGTTATGCCGAGATCATCGACCGGCTCTGCGTGCGTGCTGATGAGCTGCGCTCTGCACTTTTGGAAGCGGGTTGTCAGGTGCGTGGTTCGGAGGAGGTTCCAGTAGTCTGTTTTCTCCCGCCTCTACTTGAGACGCACGCCGATTTCGAAGGTCTAGCCTCACGTATTCGCGCTCAGTCGATCGCTTGGGTGGATGCTGTGTGCCTACCTGATGGAGCGCCTGCGCTGCGTGCTTGGGTTAGTAGTCCATCTACAGGCCCGAGCGAAATCGCAGCTTTGGTCGAGGCGGTGACGGCTTCCGATTAGGGAGTCGAAAAAAGACAGGCCAGATAGACGCCGTTTCTTAGTTCAGCTTTAGTGTCAGTCAGGTAGCTGCAGCTCCGTATGTGCCAATCTAGCTAGTTTGGATCGCGGAATGGCTTAATCGTAAGCCCTTCACTGTTACGCAGCTCGATCTGGTAGCTCCGACCATTTTCCAAGCGGATGTACGGGGCTTCACCGTGCATCGCTCGCACGCCGGTGCGCTCAAGTACTTCGGGTCGATTTGCATATTCCCAGAAGTTTCCCCAGAGTTCGGTTGTGAAAAGATCAGGCCCTTCTTCGGCCGAGTAACTGGCTGGAGGGCGCGGCAGGCTGTCGAGTGCAAATCCCTCGGCCGGCGCCCGGAACTCGCCAAATAATCGTCGGAACAATAGTAGCGTTGTGCCGCGCTCCAGCTCGTGCTCTTCGAGGAAGGTATCTTCGAATTTAATGACCTGGGCATCGACATAGAGTAGGTCGCCATCAAGAGTGAACTCACGCGGCTCTCCTATCGCAACTCCTTCCGCGTCAAGTTCTTCGAAGCGAATGGAAGTAATTTTTCAACTGGCAGCATTTTGGTCAAATTTTTGATCGATGACATGCACTCGCGCAACACGCTCTCGATCACGCAGAAATTCTATCCGATTTTTCAGCGATCGATTTTTCTGTTCGAGATCGCTAATGCGCTGTTGCAGTACTGAGTTGTCTGTCAGGGTGTGGTATGCCCACACAGATAGAGCTCCTCCAACAAGGAAGGTCAGTACGGGAGTACGCAGAATTGGCAGCGCCATCCCCTCAGCCTACTCGTTGTGCCACCCAGCTTCCAAGTATGTCGCTAAACTCAATCGAATGAAGCTCCATGACGCCTCAGCTTGGCCGCTAGATCCTTCGATTACTTTTCTGAATCATGGGTCATTTGGATGTTGTCCACGTGAGGTTCTTGCTGTGCAGCAAAGTCTGCGCGATCGTCTCGAGGAACGACCAGTAGAGTTTCTCGCTCGCGAGCTGGAGGCGCGTTATGACCTAGTGCGCGAGGATTTGGGCGACTTCCTCGGCGCACGAGCTTCCGAGTTGGTTTTTGTTCCTAACGCAACTTATGCAGTTAACTCGGTTCTACGCAGCTTCCCCTTCGACAAAGGTGATGAATTGCTCGTCACCGACCACGCTTACAACGCTTGCCACAATGTGCTCGAATTCGTTGCTGCGCGATCGGGTTGTCAAGTGGTCGTAGCCGAGCTTCCCTGGCCGATCGATTCTTCCGGAGAGGTGCTTGAGGCCTTGCTCGATCGGGTGAGTTCGAGCACGCGGCTGCTGCTGATTGATCACGTTACCAGTCCGACAGCATTGGTGCTCCCTGTGGAGCGCATTGTGCCGGCGATGCAAGAACTAGGGGTTCGAGTGCTAGTCGATGGCGCGCATGCTCCGGGGCATCTGAACCTTGACTTGCATGCATTAGGGGCCGACTACTACACCGGGAATTGCCATAAGTGGATTAATGCGCCTAAGGGATCAGCTTTTCTCTGGGTGCCCGAGCGTTGGCAGTCTGAAGTACGGCCTGCTTGTATTAGTCACGGGGCGAATTCTCCGCGCGACGACCGTTCGCGTTATCTGATCGAGTTTGATTGGACCGGGACTTCCGATCCAACTGCGATCCTGACAATTCCGGCGGCAATTCAGATCGTAGAAGAGCAGATCGAAGGGGGGTGGCCGGGTCTGCGCGCGCATAATCGAGAACTGGTCATGCAGGCGCGTCGCGTGTTGCTCGACCGTCTTCAAATGAACTCGCCGGCTCCAGAGGAGATGCTCGGCGCTATGGCTTCCATCGCATTGCCTACCCTCAATACCCCAGCACTCGATAACTGGGATCCGTTACAGAGCGCTCTGCGCGAGCAGTACCGCATTGAAGTTCCGGTATTTGGCTGGGGCGGCCGTGGCGGCATGCGCCGCCATCGTTGCTTGCGTATTTCAGCCCAGTATTACAACCAAGCTGAGGATTATGCGCGTCTTGCTGAGGCGCTCTACTCGCTGGGCGTTTCTTCAGCTCCTGTTTGACCGCCGAAGAAGCGAGGGCGCGGAATCTCACTGTCCGTCACTTTGGCGGAAATATTGGCTAGACCGCTGATCGGGCCGCCTTCCAGTACGGCAATCACGGCATCAAATGTGGCCTGGGCCTCTTCGTCTTTTTCTATTTTCCGGGCGGCGCGCACCGCATCGATGCGACCGGAGGCGCGGCCAAGCGCAAGGCCAAGCGCAGCGGCCTGGCGGCGGCGTGTGCTCGTGTGGCTTAGGCCAACTTCGATCTCTGTCCACGCCTTCTTGTCGGAAGCGTGTAGGCCCAGCGCGAAGAGTGCATTCGACGCAAGCACATCATCCTTCTTGTCCTTCGCTGCTTTGATTACTGCGGAACGGGCGCTCTTGTCGTCCACGCCAATGATGCCGATCGCACGAATCATTTGTGCGCGCACGCGGGCTGACCCTTCCTTGCCGTATACACTGCGTATTTCTTTGACGATCTTCTTGTTGCCGATCTGCTCGAGTGCGACGACGGCTTCCATGCGTATCTCGGTGTCCGGATACTTTAGAAATCGCTCAAGGGTAGGGCTAAATGATTGCGGTGAAACTGCGCCCATTGCGCGAATCATACGCACCAGAAGTGGCTTGCGTCGCTGGATGCGCGCATCACCTAGCTCTACATCAACGAACTCAATAGCCGTCTTGTCGTCGGTGGCGAGTAAGCGCAACATGGCTTCTGCGCGCGCATCAGCGCGCATGCCATTTCGGATCGCTTTGATCGTGGATTCGACATCATCTTCTGATAGCGGCGTGATCGCGGTATCGCTTCCGCCAGAGAGTACCCCGTCCTGAATCAGGCGGCGTGGAGCACGGGCCTTGTCCGGCATCTTGACGTCGGCGTCCGGGTTGGCTTTCAGGATGGCAGTGGCCAAGCACCATTGAAGTTCACTTGCGCTGATCTCGTATGGGACTGACAGTAGAATCTTGCCTGAAGCGTCGGAAAAAATGTGTTGGGGTGCTACTAAATCGTTCTGTGGCGTGACATTTAGAACATTGGCGCGGATGTGCTTTTCCATCTGCTGGTGGTCAGCGCAGGTGATCCCTGAGAAGCGTTTACATTTCCCACCGTGCTCAAAGCGCGATCCGATTAGATTGACTGTGTACTGGGTTAATGCGATTACTTCCTTGTCAGAGTAAACATCCTTGGCCATGCGGTCGTTAGCTTTCTCGCCATCCATGTTCAGCGCACAAAATAGAACTTTATTTTCGGCCTTTGCGCGGGCAAGCGCCGCCTCGAAGTCGGTCTCCCAGGAGATGTCTGCGGCGCTGAATAAGGCTGTCAGCGGTAGGAGGAGTATTAGTAAGCGCATGGTTTGATTTAACCTGCTGACGGGATTGGAGTTCTGTTTGTTGCCCCCTTTTCTCGCACTTCTTTCTCGGAAATTTCTGCTTCAAGCAAAGCTTGCTCGCGGTTGCGGTGTTCATGGCGCGCGCGGTTCCAGTCCCCAAGGATTTCCCTCCAGGTCGAGGGTTTCGTGCCCTGGCGGCGATGGATCGAAGCGATGCGAAAGGCCATGTTCCACTGATGGAAGATGTCACGCCAGGCGCCGAGCAAGCTGAT
>JAKVCF010000143.1 GCA_022447335.1 Planctomycetota bacterium
CACTGATGGAGGCGACCCAAGGACCCAAGCCACGGCCGCCCAGATAGAACTCCGAACCATCGCGGCTACGCCGTGAAGCCCAGGCACCAATGCTCAACAGCAGCGCTTTATAGACGACCAGTGTCGCAAGCAGGGCGGTTTTTTCAGCAGGCATCAGTCTTGACGAAAAGCATCCAGCAAACGATGAGCACCTTCACCAGCCGGAAGATCGCCGCCACGCACGGCGGCTTCGATCTTACTAAGCTGCTCCCGTACGCGCGGGTGGGCGCGGAAAGCGGCACGAAGTTCATCGTCGATCTCTTCCCAGAGCCAGCGCCCCTGCTGCGCCTGCCTCTGAGCCACGAAGTGTCCATGCCGCTCGGCCAACGCCCGATGCTCCAACGTCGCAGCCACGACCTCGTCTAGACCAGTACCTTCGCGTGCACTTATCGCTTGCACACGTGGAGTCCAAGCCTCGAATCGCGGACGCAAATAGCGCATAGCCGCGGTCATGTCGCGCACCGCAGTGTTAGCCCGTGCAAGATTATCTCCATCGGCTTTGTTGACCGCAACCAAGTCGGCTAGCTCAAGAATACCTTTCTTGATTCCTTGCAGTTCATCGCCAGCACCAGGCAACGCGAGCACCAAGAAGAAGTCAACCATGTCGGCGACCAGAGTCTCTGATTGCCCAACCCCTACCGTCTCGACCAGAACGGTGTCAAAACCAGCTGCCTCGCACAGCAGCAAGCACTCGCGGGTGCGTCGTGCGACCCCACCCAGGGTCGCACCACTAGGTGAAGGGCGGATGAAGGCTGCTGGGTGCTGGGCTAGCTCATGCATACGCGCCTTATCGCCGAGAATACTGCCCCCCGTCACGCTACTAGAAGGATCGACCGCCAACACAGCGACACGCCGTCCCGACTCGACCAAATGCATGCCGAAAGCTTCCAGGAAGGTGCTCTTTCCAACGCCAGGCACACCCGTTATGCCCATGCGCTGCGCCTGACCCGTATCGCACAACAACTCGGCCAGAAGCTCCTGCGCCTGCAGACGATGGTCCACGCGCTGCGACTCGACCAAGGTTAGAGCGCGCGCAAGCACACCGCGATCACCGGCCCGCACACCGGAAGCTAGGTCCGCAACTGAAATCTCACTTGCCACACTGCCATGCTAGCCCGGCGCACAGCAGGGCGTGCACGTCATATGCCGCTGATCAAATCTTCCGCTCATCACCATGCAGTGACGATAGGCGCCGCTTCAACAATTCAACTCGTCGAGAAGTTCGTGCGCGGCTTCTGACAGCACTGTACCTGGCCCGAAGACTGCGGCCGCGCCAGCATCACGTAGCGCGACATAGTCCTGAGGCGGGATCACGCCCCCAACGACGACCAAAATTTCGGGGCGCTCGAGGCTCTTCAGCTCGGCCACCAGAGCAGGTACCAGCGTCAAGTGACCGGCCGCCAGCGAACTAACTCCAATGATATGCACATCATTTTCGATCGCCTGGCGCGCAGTCTCTCCCGGAGTTTGGAATAGCGAACCGATATCGACGTCGAAACCGAGGTCAGCGAATCCAGTCGCAATCACCTTCTGACCACGGTCATGACCATCCTGGCCCATCTTCGCAACGAGAATGCGCGGACGGCGGCCCTCCTTTTCCAGAAAGACTTCAACACGATCTCGCACGCCGCGCACGGCTTCATCTAGCTCGCCCACCTCTCCACTATATACACCTTGCACGCTACGAATCTCAGCCTGGTGACGCCCCCACACTTCCTCCAATGCAGAAGTGATCTCGCCGACTGTCGCCTTCGCGCGCGCCGCTTCTACCGCGAGCGCGAGTAAATTTCCCTGTTCAGCCTCAGAGCCCTCGCCCTTAGCTAGCGTTGCCGCCGCACTGAGAGCTTGCAAGCTCTGCTGCACCACACCCTCGTCGCGCTGCGCGCGCAGATTGGCCAAACGTGCAAGCTGCGCCTCACGCACCTTTTCGTTATCAACTGAGAGAACTGGCACCTCTTCCTGATCATCGAGCGGATAAGCATTCACGCCGACGATGACCTGGCGCCCCGAATCGATGCGCGCCTGCGCGCGTGCCGCGGCTTCTTCAATACGCAGTTTAGGCACACCGGCTTCGATGGCTTGAGTCATGCCACCGAGATCGTCGATTTCGTTCAGATGAATACGCGCACGCTCAACCAAATTACGCGTAAGTGTTTCAACCGCATAAGAACCTCCCCACGGATCGGCCGGTCGACAGGTGCCCGACTCCTGCTGCAGCTGTATCTGAGTATTTCGTGCAATGCGCGCCGAAAAATCGGTCGGCAATGCAAGCGCCTCATCGAGCGAGTTGGTGTGTAAAGATTGAGTGTGACCCTGCGTCGCCGCCATGGCCTCGAGGCAAGTACGCGTGACGTTGTTGTATACATCCTGCGCAGTTAGCGACCATCCCGAGGTCTGCGAGTGTGCACGCAGCATTGAAGACTTTGGATTTTTCGGCTCAAACTCGGTCATTAGATCTGACCACAAGAGACGTGCTGCACGCAGCTTGGCAACTTCCATAAAGAAGTCCGTGCCGATCGCCCAGAAGAAGGATAGCTGCGGCGCGAAAGCATCAACCCCGAGTCCCGCAGCCATCCCAGCACGCACGTACTCCAAGCCGTCCGCTAGCGTATATGCAAGTTCGATATCTGCAGTCGCACCCGCCTCCTGCATGTGATAACCCGAGATCGAAATCGAGTTAAACTTGGGCATCTTGGCCGAGGTGTAGGCAAAGATGTCTGCCACGATGCGCATCGATGGACCCGGTGGGTAGATGTAGGTGTTGCGCACCATGAACTCTTTCAGAATGTCATTCTGAATCGTCCCGGAAAGATCCTGCGCCGCCACTCCCTGCTCTTCAGCGGCGACAATATAAAGCGCCAAGATAGGCAATACCGCGCCGTTCATCGTCATCGAAACACTCATCTGATCAAGCGGAATACCATCGAAGAGAATTCGCATGTCAAAGATCGAATCGATTGCCACGCCGGCCATACCAACGTCGCCGACCACGCGTGGGTGATCGCTGTCATAGCCGCGGTGGGTTGCCAGATCGAAAGCGATCGAAAGACCCTTTTGACCAGCTGCCAGATTCCGGCGATAGAAGGCGTTGGATTCCTCCGCGGTGCTGAAACCCGCGTATTGCCGGATTGTCCACGGTCGCCCCACATACATCGTGGTGTATGGTCCGCGCACGTATGGATACAGGCCTGGCAAACTCGCCAAGGCTTCGTCCGAAACAAGATCTTCAGCGCGATAAAGACTGCGCCGCTCAATGCCTTCCGGCGTCGGACGCGCGGGAATCTGCGTGAAATTAGGCACCTGACTCATGCTTCCCCTCCTGCACTCGCTGCAGCCGCTGCCTGCAGCCGGCGATGCAGATCCTGCAACAAAGCCACAGCATCACATCCCAGCGACAAACTGTCGGTCAGCTCAGCATGCTCGAGCGCCTTCTGCGTTTCGGCGTCGAGCGCGCTGGGATCACCCGCCAACAAAACACAATCGGCTCCTGCGTTGCGCAGACCCGTGACCAGCTCAGGCGCCAACTCCTCGTAAGCCGCATCAGTTCCACAAATGCATACCGCAATTGCGCCCTTCGCTTCTCCCGGCTCCGCCTCATCGATCAGAATGGATTGGAAGCCACCAGTGGCAAAGAAGTTACTCGCGAAGGTGGTGCGCGGATTATGCTCGGCAAGCATGCCAAGCGTCACAATGCAAACACGCGGCGCATGTCCATGTTCGGCAGCGTAGGCGTCAGCGGTATCACGCAGCGCCTCGAAGGGTGCAGCATCACGGACGAAGGGCAATAAATCTGCCTGCACGGGCTCACCCGAGGGCAGCGCGCCTAGGCTCTCAACCCACGCCGCCGGCAAACCTTCGCCATGCTGCCAACTATCGGCATCAGCTTCCGAGTACTCGCCCGGGTCGGGCACGGGCACATCCAACTGGGGATACTCACTCACGCCGGTAATCGCCTCCTCGCGTGTCGCGAAGGAGCGTGCACGTAGTTCGCGTGTATCGGCCAGGCGATCCGCCATCCAACCACTGCACAACGCAGTCGTCAAACCACCCTGCGCTTCAATTTCCTGAAAAGCAGCCCAACCGGCTTCGACAAGGTCGTCCGTCCAGCGTTCAATAGCGAAGCTACCCCCGACGGGGTCGACAATTTCACCCAGATGTCCCTCTTCCGCAAGCACCAACTGCGTATTGCGCGCCATGCGTCGCCCCAACTTACCTGGCCGATGCAGCGCGGCATCGAAAGGTAGCAAGGTTATTGCATCCGCACCCGCGACCGAGGCCGCGAAGCCCTGCGTAGTGCTACGCAACAGATTGGTCCACGGGTCACGCTGAGTCAGCGTACGCGGCGAAGACACTGCGTGCACAAAAGGTGCAGATTTCGGCTCGATCTCACATAGTTCACCGACACGTGACCACAGTTCACGCAGCGCACGGATCTTGGCAACTTCCAGAAAGACATCGCGCCCAACGCCGACCCGTAGATCAGTACGCGCGTAGACCTCTTCCAAAGACTGGTCATCTCGATCTGCTGCGCGCAGAAGTGCAGTCAAACTGGCCAGCATGAACCCGATCTCTACCGCCTCGCTCGCCCCCGCCATGTGTGCCGGCAAGCCGTCCGCGCGAATGACTCGCATGCGCGGTAGATCGGCTGCTCGAGCAAGGACCTTCCATCCCGCTGCCCAGGAGGCCTCCAGAGAACAGGGCGTGGCACCGTCGCGCGCCAAACTACCGAGCGGATCATGGCCGACGTGGATCGAAGTCTCAGAGGCCACGCCGCGCGCCTCCAGCTCATCAAGTAAACCTACAGTCAGGATCGGCGCCAAAACTCCAGCATCCAAGTGCAGCGCTAGCAGTTCAGTCTGTACCCCGCGCAGCAAGCGATTCCAGACCGAGCGACCACCGAAATCGATCCCGTCATGCTCTAGGTTCGGCGCAGCCTGCAATTCACGTGCACTCGCTCCCGCCATGCGCGTAACACGATCGGCCACCAACCACAAGGCATCCGCCCCACCGCGCAGATCATCGAGAGCCTCGGCGTTTGCCTGCTCCGGCGATGTCGCGTCGATGCGACTACAGAGCTGCCAAGGTCGCGATCGCTCGCACGACGCGCGGCTCCCTCGCCGGAAAGGAGGTTGACCAGGTTCGCCAAATCGTTGCGCTTCGGTCACCTGGTGATAGACCGGTTTCTGCTCGATACCGTCAAGCGTCCATCGCACCAGAGAGCGCTCGTAATCGGCGCCATATAGTTCGCGATCGACCTGTGCGCGCCAGGTGGCAGCA
>JAKVCF010000144.1 GCA_022447335.1 Planctomycetota bacterium
ACTAGGACTTCGGAGTCAGCCATGGGTCTACCTCTCTTATGATTGTTTAATGGCAGGAGAGCGTGGGAGGTCCGCTCAAATGACGAGAAATCGAGTCTAGAGCCCGAGCAGGGCCCTGCACACGCCTGATTTTGAGCCTCCGCGGAAAGAAAGCAAAAAAGGGGGCGCTCTCTGGCCAAATTAGCAGCAGAAAAACTCCTATAACTAGACGCATTTTCAAGCCAGATTAATATCCATAAGACCTTTTGTTTAAACGATTTGTGTCATTTTGGATAGGTCGATCATGGCGCGAAGGCTATAACTCAATTCATCGTTGATGTGGGAGAAAGCCACAACCACCTGTCAGCCACTGGAATTTTCCACTTTCAGACTGCCGCGACCCGCTTGGGAGTCAATTTGGCCTGTTCCGGGCACCTGCCGGAAGCTCTCTAAAGCCGCGTGTGACTACCATTCCTCCCTGGGCTACATCCCCCTCCTCCAATCCTTGCCAAAGCGAAAGCCATGAGCCTCCGCCTCGCCATGTGGTCTGGGCCGCGCAACATCTCCACCGCGATGATGCGCTCCTTTGATACTCGCCCCGACTCCTTTGTCTCGGACGAGCCCTTGTACTCCGCATATCTGCAGATAACCGGCCTGCCACACCCCATGACCGAGGAAATTATTGCGACCCACGATCCTAACTGGGAATCGGTGGTTCAATATCTGACCGGTCCGATTCCGAACGGTGCCAACCTCTGGTACCAGAAGCACATGTCGCACCACCTCCTACCCGAAATGGATCGGGATTGGCTCGACCAACTGACCAATGCCTTTCTGATTCGTGAACCGCGCGCCATGCTCGTTTCACTGATTGACAGACTGGGCCCAGTCGGCATTCAGGACACTGGCTTACCGCAGCAACTTGAACTCTTCTACGACCAGCGGGAGCGCACGGGCAAGATACCGGTGGTTGTGGATTCACAGGATGTACTGCGGAACCCTGAAGGCATCCTGCGTCAACTCTGCGAAAATATCGGCATAACCTTCAAGACCACAATGCTGTCGTGGGAGTCTGGGCCGCGTGCAACCGATGGGTGCTGGGGCCCGCACTGGTACCACAGCACCAATAACTCGACCGGTTTCACCCCCTACCGCGCGAAAGAAGTTGAAGTCCTCGACGAGTTCGAACACATTGCCCAAGAGTGCGAAGCGATCTACAAAGAACTTCACGCATACCGCATCCGATGAAACAGACCTTCAATCCTAAGAACTCCAATATCTTGGTCAATATTAACGGCGACCTTCTGCCGCGCGACCAAGCCAAAGTCAGCGTCTTTGATTCCCTGGTACAAGGTGGAGACGGCTGCTGGGAGGGCCTACGCGTATACCAGGGAAAGATCTTCCGCTTAGGCCAGCACCTGCAGCGCCTTTTCCATTCCGCTAAAGCTCTCGACTTTGCTGACATCCCCAACGAACAGTACATCCGTGAGCAAATTCACCGCACGTTGGAAGCGAATGATATGCGCGATGGCGCCCACATTCGCCTGACACTGTCGCGCGGAGAAAAGGTGACCTCGGGCATGGATCCACGCCTAAACAAATCTGGGCACACGCTGATCGTACTCGCTGAACACAAAGATCCGGTCTACGACAAAGGTGGACTTAAGCTGATCACTGCATCGATTCGTCGCTTTCCACCAGATTGCATGGACCCCAAGATCCATCACAACAATTTGATCCAATCAATCATGGCCAAAATCGAGGCCAACTACGCCGGCGCTGATGATGCGATGATGCTGGATACGCGTGGATTCGTTGCCGAAACCAACGCCACCCATCTATTCATGGTAGAAGGAGGCTTGCTGAAAACTAGCCATTGCACCGCTTGCCCAGAAGGCGTAACGCGCTCGACCGTGCTGCAGCTTTGTCGCAAACACGAAATCCCATTCAAAGTGACCGATCTCTCGCAGGCCGAGTTCTATCGCGCCGAAGAAGTCTTTTGCACTGGCACTATGGGCGAACTGGCAGCGGTTACCAATATCGACGGACGCCTCATCTTCGATGGAAAACAGGGGCCGCTAACCGAGCGCCTGTCCAAGCTCTACGTCGAACTCACGCAGAAAGAAAGCGAGGCCGTGCTCGCATAACTGCGCAGGCATCGGCCGCGCAATCATGTTGTTGCACTTGGGCCTCCACCGCCCCCTCCTGCTAGCCGCCGGGCTACTCTTCCTCGCCTTGGGCGCGGTTGGCATTTTTCTGCCCCTGCTACCTACCACACCCTTCCTTCTCTTAGCGACGGCCTGCTTCTCCCGCAGCTCGCGTCGAATGCATGCGTGGCTGCTACGTAATCGGATCTTCGGCCCCATCCTATGTGACTGGGAAGAGCGGGGCGCCATCGCTCGCCGCGTCAAGTGGCTTTCCAGCATTCTGATGGTAGGCCTAATGAGCTACCCACTCGGCTTCCTCGCTATTCCACCATTGACAAAGGTAGTCGCCGGCGCCTCGGCACTCGCAGTTTTGGCTTTCATCTGGAGCCGGCCGAATTAACTGCAGAATCCTGCCTGCCTTTGATTGCGTGAATGCGATGTCAAGCTCGATCGCATGCTTCCGGCGCCACGAAGCTTCGGGCCCTGGCATTATTTCCCTAAACCTCGATTTCATGCGCCGGGATCGAGCCCTTGGGCACGCGAATATCCTCGACCATGGCCTGCACGCCAACCGAAGGCGGTGCAGTGAATCGTGATACCACAGTGGCGACCACAAGGTTGACAACCATGCCTAGAGCCCCGATCCCCTGCGGTGAAATTCCAAACCACCATCGGTCAGCGGCCGAAATCTCACGGTTGAGAAACTGCCAGTAAATAATGTAACCAGCCGTAAAGCCGATGCCACAAACCATGCCCGCAATCGCTCCACTTCGATTCATGCGCTTCGAAAAGATGCCGAGCAAGAGAGCCGGGAAGAAGCTCGATGCAGCCAGCCCGAAAGCAAGGGCAACCGTCTCCGCAACATAGCCCGGCGGATTGATCCCAAACCAACCAGCAATCACCACCGCAACGCCCGCCGCGATACGCGCCGCGCGCAACTCCCCCTTCTCAGAGATATCCGGCATGACCGCACGCTTCAAGAGGTCATGACTGATTGCGGTAGACACCACCAGCAAAAGTCCAGCTGCAGTGGAGAGGGCTGCCGCCAGTGCGCCGGCTGCCACTAAACCGATAACCCAGTCTGGCAACGCAGCAATCTCTGGGTTGGCTAACACCATAATGTCGCGATTTACCTCAAGCTCATTCGGAATCGAAGACGACAAACCGGTGTATTGAATGATCCCGTCTCCATTCTGATCCTCCCAGGCCAGCAAGCCAGTGGACTCCCATTTGGTGAACCACTCCGGCATCTCGTTATAAGGCTGGTTGCTGACGGTATCGAGTAAGTTCGTCCGGGCGAACACTGCAATTGCTGGCGCTGTCAAATACAGGATGGCAATAAAAACCAGGGCCCAGCCCACCGACTTCCGTGCGTCGCGCACCTTCGGAACTGTGTAAAAGCGAACGATGACATGCGGCAGGCCGGCCGTCCCCGCCATCAAGGAAGCTGTGATCATGAAAACGTCGATGGTCGACTTAGACCCATCTAGGTAGGAATCAAATCCCAAGTCCTTATGCAGTCCTTCAAGCTTCTGCAACAGTGGCACGCCATCAACGCCTGAACCCCCAAAGCCAAGCATTGGAATAGGGTTGTCGCTCATCAAAATCGATAAGAATATCGCTGGAACAAGATAGGCAAATATCAACACGCAATACTGAGCTACCTGCGTGTAAGTAATTCCCTTCATCCCGCCGAGCACGGCATAAAAAAACACGATGCCCATGCCGATCAATACACCAGTCGTTTGATCGACCTCGAGGAACCGCGAAAGCACGATGCCAACGCCCGCCATCTGTCCTGCAACATAGGTGAAGCTAACGAAAATTGCGCACAGGACGGCAACGATGCGCGCTGTATTCGACTCGTATCGGTCGCCCACAAAGTCTGGAATCGTAAACTTGCCAAACTTACGCAGATAAGGGGCGAGCAGCAAAGCCAGCAGCACGTAACCGCCCGTCCATCCCATCAAATAAACTGAACCGTCATAGCCAGCGAAGCTGATGATGCCGGCCATCGAAATGAAGCTGGCCGCCGACATCCAATCAGCAGCAGTTGCCATGCCGTTCGCGAGCGGTGGCACTCCACCCCCAGCAACGTAGAACTCTTTGGTCGATCCGGCACGACTCCAGATTGCAACGCCAATGTAGAGCGCGAAGCTGAGGCCAACCAGAACAAAGGTCCAGGATTGCACGTCCATCAGTCCTCATCCTCCGCGACTCCAAACTCTCGATCCAACCCATTCATCCGGCGCGCATAAATGAAGACTAAAACCACAAAGATGATGATCGAGCCCTGCTGAGCAAACCAGAAACCTACGGGGAAACTACTTCCGGGCATCACCCACTGGTCAAGCCAATCACGCAGCAGAATTCCGCAACCAAAGCTGGCGACTGACCAGATCAACAACAGGGAAACGAGTAGTCGAATGTTGCGCGACCAATAGGCTGCACGCTGATCCGAACTCAGGCTACCGGCTGGTGGATGCGCCTGCGAATGGCTGGGTTCGTTGTTAGGGGACGTCTCAGACATAAAAACAGGTGGCGCCTTCCAGGAGGGCACCGCGTGCTAGTCTGGGGCGAGCGACCCCGACGCGCAAGCGCTAGCTCAAAGAGGCTTCCAAACGATCCAAGCCTGCAGCTAGCGACACCCACTCTGGGCCGAAGCTGAAGCGCAAATGCGCGCCCCAGCGCCCAGTTTGATCACTGCGACTGCCGTTCGGGTTCAAATCGAAAGCCTGCCCCGGAATGGCAATGACCTGACAGTCGAGCGCACGATCGAGGAAGTCGAGCGAAGTGTTCCAGCCCTCTGGCAACTCAGAAACGTCGCCCCACAGGTAGAAGCTGCCGCGTGGCATCGGATCTACCCTCACACCCATGCGAGTTAATCGTTCGGCCATATCGACCTGTTTACGCGCGTAGTGCGTGCGCAGCACTTTGGCCTCCTGGTTTGCGACGGCCGGATCGAGCAAGGGCACCACCGCCTCTTGCAAGGGCCGCATGGTCCCTCCGCCCAAAAAAGCACTAGAACGCGTCAGCAAGCTCACCACAGACTTCGGGGCAACCATCCAAGCCAATCGGA
>JAKVCF010000145.1 GCA_022447335.1 Planctomycetota bacterium
ACCAATGGTCTCGCCGCCGAACCCGGAAACCTTGGAGGAAGAGCGCGCCTGGCTTGCAGAAAACGCCACCAAGCCACGGTTTGGCCGCTGGGCAGGCTATCTACGCAAGGGCGGTCCGGGTTATCTCCAAAGTGCACTGACGCTCGGCGGAGGATCGGCGTCTGCGTCCCTCTTTGCAGGCGCAGCCTTTGGCTATCAACTGCTATGGGTCGCCCCGACTGCCATGCTGATCGGCATGGTGATGATGATGGCAATCGCGCACCAGACGCTTTCGACGGGTATGCGCCCCTTCGAAGCGATGCGCACCTATGCCGGCGTCAAGTTTGCTTACGGATGGGCAATCGGCGCGATGCTCGCTTCGATCATCTGGCATTTCTCACAATACGCATTAGCTTCGGTCTTGGTTACTGAGATCGCCGCGACTGCCAATCTGACAATGAGCAAGGGCATCGGCGGTGGCATCGTGCTCGCGTGGGCACTGATCAGCTCACAACTGTTTGCCTCAGGATCGAAGGGCATGGCCTGGTTCGACCGAATGCTCAAGATTCTCGTCTGGCTAATCGTGCTTTGCTTCGCTTTCACGGTTGTGCGCACTGGCGTGGACTGGAACGAATTACTCAAAGGCATTATCCCCTTTCGCGTGCCCAGCAATGCAGTCGATTCGACTGGCGCAACAACCTCATCCCTCGAGACGATCGTGGCCGGACTTGGCGCTGCAGTCGCGATCAACATGGTCTTCCTTTATCCATACACTCTGCTGGCGCGAGGATGGGGGCGCGAACATCGGCGCCTCGCGCGCTTTGATCTGTTCGGCGGGATGTTCATTCCGTACATTCTGGCAACTGGCCTAATGATTATCGCAACAGCAAACACGATCTACGGAACGGATCAGTTTATCGGCAAAGGTTTCTCGCCCGTGCAAGCAGCGAAAGTGCTCAGCAGCACACTAGGCGAAGGTATCGGCACGGCAATCTTCTTGCTTGGCCTGCTAGGCATGGTGATGACTACTATCACCATGCATATGGTCAGCGCCGCCTTTGCCATCTCAGAAATGGCTGGACTGAAATTTGGATCGCGAGGATATCGCCTTGCTCTGCTGGCGCCGACCCCAGGCTATCTGGGCGCGTTCTTCTGGTCGGACATAGCGTTCTACATTGCTATCCCGACTGCACTGATCACGACTGCGCTGCTACCGATTGCCTACATCGGATTCATTAAGCTGCAGCGCTCGCGTGCCTACCTAGGACACGATCTCCCAACTGGTCGGCGCGGCCAAGGCGTGCTGGCTGCCATGGTGCTGGGCACCTTGGTCATGCTTGTCTTCGTCGTGATCGTACTCGGCCCCAAACTCCTGAAGTGGTTCGGCGACATGGCTGGCTCCACAGGCTCCTGACATGAATCAAGTTCACATCGGATTGATCGGCGCCGGTTTCCTGGCGCAAACCCGCCTTCGCAATTACACGCGCACGCGTGGGGCAGCGGTGGTCGCTGTGGCCGCATCGAGCCCTGAATCGGCCACCGCCTTTGCCTCGGGATCTCGAGACGCAGGATTAGTGACGAACGACGAACTACAGGCGATGGAATCGGTCGAAGCCCTACTTGCCCGCGAAGATATCGATGTGGTCGACCTCTGCGTGCCAAACCCCATTCATCGCCCATTAACTGAACGAGCCGCTGCCGCAGGCAAGCATGTCATTTGCACCAAGCCTCTAGTAGGCTTTCCTGGCGCGAATGCTGATGACCCAGGTGACCCTACGCCTGACGCGCAGGCCATGGTTGATGCCTGCACTGCAGCCAACGTGCATTTGATGTACGCCGAGAACTGGATCTATGCGCCATCGATTCGCAAGGCCGCAGCCCTGCACGCCGCATCCAATGGCGTACTGCTCGAGATGCGAGGCTGGGAAGCGCACAGTGGCTCGCACGCCGAGTACGCCAAATCCTGGGCGACCGCCGGCGGCGGAGCCTTGCTACGACTGGGCTCGCACCCGATCGGAGCCATGCTGCAACTCAAGGAAGAAGAAGGATTACGTCTACATGGCAAGCCAACGAAAGTTTCCGCCGTCACGGCAACCACAGCTGACCTAACACGCACCACCGGCCTCACTGAAGCCAACACGCGCATCGCAACCGGCTGGCTAGATGTTGAGAACTGGGGCATGGCCGTACTGCACTTTGAAGACGGCAGTCGTGGCATCGTCTATGGCTCCGACAACTGCCTGGGTGGCATGCAATCACGCCTGGAACTGAACAGCTCAAATGCACAATATCAATGCAACCTATCCCCCAACGATCTACTTCGAAGCTATGCGCACGACGCGACTACTTTCGACCAAGAGTACTTGATGGAAAAGGTAGACACGCACGCCGGATGGAACACGCCTATCCCTGATGAAGATTGGTCGAGCGGGCAGCTAGGCATGTGCCAAGCTTTCGTCGCAGACCTTCAATCAGATCGAAAGCCGCTTGCAGATGGAAGCCTAGGCGTTGAGGTCATGCGAGTACTGGCAGCGGCCTACCAGTCCGCACGCAGTGGAAACATCATGGAAATCTATCGACGGTAGCGTTCCGGAAGCAATGCCCGTGGGACAGTGCTACTGTGCTCGTTAAATCCTTGTAAATCGTACACGATGGTGTACATACCAAAGGAGCTTCCGGTTTGACGTCGCTCCAGGTGCAGCTCCCAGTGCTTGCGGCCTTCCGCCTCAAAGTGCTTCAAGCTGAACTCGTCCGGCACTTCGCGCAGCGAATCTTGTGAATCCACGAATGCCTCGATGAAGTGGCTGTAGTCCAGGCCCTTGCTAATCCGCACGCGCTGGTGGGTCGCAACCCACTCGGCGTACTGCATGCCCTCACGCACAATCGGAGACTCACCTTGGGCCTCCACACGCGGAATCGCGAACAAAGTGGTGATGCCAATCACAGTCACAATCACCGTAGTCTCAATCAAACCAAAGTTATGTCGAAGGGGTTGAGTAGTGGTCTCCACGGCAGGGCCTCCAAGGACTCATCGGCAAGCTCAGTTTTTATTCTTGAACCCGCTCCAGCAGGATGTCGACATAGCGGAATCCTCACGGATCGACTCCAGGGGGGCCAAGTCGCAAATCCAAATGTAAAGAGGATTCACCAGCCAAGCCGGCTTGGCCTGAGTCCTCCCTTCAGTTAGGCTCCTTTCATGACCTATCCGGTCCTCGAGCTGGACGACCTAGTCGTCCGTTACGGCAACTTCACAGCCTTAAAGGGGATCTCTGCCCAGTTCCCAGGAGGCGGCCTAGGTTTACTTGGCCCCAATGGCGCAGGCAAGTCCTCCATGCTGCGCTCGATCCTCGGCCTGATCGAGCCCACTTCCGGTCAAGTTCGCCTTTTTGGGCAGTCCACCAAGAAGGACCCAGCTGGACTCCGACGCCGAATCGGCTACATGCCCGAACGCGACACTTGGGTCGGCGGCATGTCAGCGGTGCGTGGCCTAGCCCACCTCGCCGAGATCTGCGGATTCTTCCCCGACGATGCCATGCTGCGTGCCCACGATGTACTGTACTTCGTTGGCCTAGGTGAGGAACGCTATCGGGAAGTTCATACCTTCTCGACCGGGATGCGACAGCGCTTCAAGCTGGCTGCCTCGCTGGTCCACGACCCGGACTTGCTGTTCCTTGACGAGCCAACCAACGGGCTTGACCCACGCGGGCGCACACGCATGCTCGACCTAATAGAACGGGTTTGCAATGAGCACGGAATTCATCTCATCCTCGCTAGCCATCTCCTGCCCGACGTTGAACGCCTATGCGACCAGGTATGGGTGCTCGATCGAGGAGAAATGAAAAAGAGTGAGCGCATGGAGACGCTCACAGCTGCCGCGCGTGGCGCCAAGCGCGTGCGCGTTGAACGCCACCAAGTTGGGGCCTTCACCGATGCTGTGACCGCGGCCGGACTGCACCTCGGCACCGGTCGCAGCGATACTGAGTTTGTGCTGAGTCGCGGCGAAGAGGCCGATGTCGAAAATGGAGAGGTCTTCGACCTTGCCGCGCAAGCGGGTGTGCGCTTGCTGGCCGTACAAGCTGCCGCACGGTCTCTGGAAGACGCCTTCCTCGAAGCTCTGACCGCGGAGGGCTCCTGAAATGGCATTTCGCGCCGCCGAATATGACCGCTTCGCCGGTGAGCGCAGTAAGGCTCCGGTGTGGTGGCCACTTTTCACCGCCACGCTACGCCGAGGCTGGTCATCTAAGTGGGTACGCAGGATCACCTTCGCTTCGATGATGCTAGCGCTCAGTTTCACGGCAATGATCTATTTTGCCTACCAGGTGATCCCAGACTGGCGCAACTAGGTGCAGCAGTTCGGCGGGGTTTTCCAACCGGGCGAAGACGAGGTTGTCATCGATTCGCACGCTTACCTCGGCTTACTGCGCCTCTACGTAAATCCAGTACTGCTCCCGCTCTCACTGATATTCGGCTACGACCTGGTCGCCGCCGATCTACGTAGCAATGCCTTCGAATCCTATTTTTCGCGCTCCATCTCGCCACTCACCTATCTGATAGGCCGCACGATGGCCTTCGTTAGTTTCCTATTGCTGGTGACCTTTGTACCAGTGATGTGGATCTGGACTTTCGATGTTTCGATTGGACCAGACGGTCATTTTTCCGAAGTCGCCTCAGTTCCTATCGGCATGGGATCTGCTCTTTTCGTGACTGCGCTGATGTTGGCACTAATGGTACAAGCCATTACTTCAATCACGCGCAGTGGGATCTGGACCAACCTTGCCTTTGTCGTCATCTTCCTATTCTCGGGTGCACTTGGCGGCATTCTCAAAGAACTGACCGATAACCCCGATTGGTTCGCGATCAATCCGATCCACTGCATCAAGGTGTTCAGCTCGGTCTGCATGGGCACAAGCGATCGCCTCGTAGACAGGTGGAACGCTGATCCATCCGTGGTCATCTCAGTGATGTCAGGCACGATCCTGCTCTCGATTCTGATTCTGTCGCGCTCGCTGCGCCGCCGAGGGGTGGTCGGGTGAGCGCAACGCCAATCATTCGCTGCCAAGGCCTCTCGCGCTGGTACGGGGAGGTGCAAGGCCTATCCGGCCTTGATCTTGAGGTCTACTCCGGCGGCATTGGCCTGCTAGGACCGAACGGCTCTGGCAAGAGCACCTTCATGCGCCTATTAACTGGCCTGATCCAGCCAAGCCGGGGCACAG
>JAKVCF010000146.1 GCA_022447335.1 Planctomycetota bacterium
TCCGCAGCATGCCGGACTGCAGGGCAATGTTGATCCCAATAGCGCGCAAAGCGGGCTGCCGCCAGAGGCAGTCACAATCGCCGAACATTTTCGCGCGCACGGGTATGCCACCGCACAGATTGGGAAGTGGCATTTAGGCCATAGCGCCGAGCGCCAGCCGACCGGCCAGGGCTTCGATTTTGGCTTTGGGCACCTTGGTGGGTGTATCGATAACTATTCACACTTCTTCTATTGGAACGGCCCGAACCGGCACGATTTAGTGCGTAACGGCAAAGAGGAATATCGCCCAGGCGAGTTTTTCCCCGATATATGTGTCGAAGAAGCAGGAGCATGGATTCGCGCGCGGGGCGAACAGCCCTGGCTGATGTACTTCGCGCTCAATTTGCCCCACTATCCCTACCAGGGCGAGCCGCATTGGTTGGAACGATACGCAGGCGTTCCAACGCCGCGCCGTGAGTACGCGGCTTTCATTTCGACTATGGACGAGAAGATCGGTGACTTATTGCGCGAATTGGAGAAGGGAGGGAGGGCAGATCGCACCCTTGTGGTTTTTCAGTCCGATCACGGGCATTCGACAGAGCAACGCGCCTTTTACGGGGGCGGCAAAGCTGGCCCACACCGCGGGGCGAAGTTCAGTTTGCTTGAAGGTGGCATTCGGGTCCCTGCGATCGTGGCAGGGCCGGGTGTGCCGGTAGCGGCCGTGCGCGATCAGATAGCAACGGCTTGTGATTGGTTTCCGACATTGTGCACCTTAGCGGGGGTTCCCCAGCCTGAGCATGGGCTCGATGGGCACGACCTTTCTCTAATGATGTCCCTCCCTGATGCATCAACGCCTTACGAACACTTTTTTTGGAAGAGCGGCGGGCAGTGGGCGCTGCGGGCGGGGAGGTGGAAGCTGATCTGGGATGCAAACGACACAACAGTAGGCCGCGCTTGGCAACGCGAGCCCGGGATGAGGCTTTACGACATCGACGCCGATCCCGGTGAATCGCGCGACCTTGCAAGCAAGCACCCCAGTGAGGTCGACCGTCTCCGCAAGCTTGCGTTAGAGTGGGATCCGAAGATTCGCTACGAACTAGAAACAAAGAAGAACTAGCGGGGCGTGCCAGGCGGGCTAATGCGCAGGTGGTCAGCGGCAAAGCTTTTCCCGTCGACTTGAATTTCGATGCCAAGCCGGTGTTGGCCCGGTGGGATATGAATGCCCGGAATCAGGTCATCGATACGGCGGTTGGCTGCGTTGAACTTGGATTCGGCGACAAGCTGGTCGTCGATTCGCACCTTGATGACTACGTTGCCGTTTGCTTTGCCGCGAGAGCGCGGGGTGAGGTCTACTAAAGTCGCTTTAGTGCAGTCAATCCAATAGGCTCCAGTAGCGCCATAGCCTTCAGTGTTCGGGCGCCAATCATTGCGGTTGAGCTCGTGCATTGGCTCGATCTCGAAGTCAATTACGATAGAGGGCGGCATTCCCACTCCTTCGTAGGCACTCGCGTCGGCGAACCACTGAAGGTATTCCGCAAGCATTGACTCGGCGAGCTCTGGCATCTGTTCGATCAAGTCGTTTTCCTCAAGCGGGTCTTCTTGGAGGTCGTAGAGCGCGATTGGCACAGGGTCTTCTGGTAGGCGTTCACGCCCAAATCCGCTGGCGCGCACTAGCTTGTATCGCGGGCCGATCGTCGCGAAGTTGTGCTCTGGTAGTCGGACATCACCACGGTGTGCCTGGATGTGAATCAAGCGAGGCGGCCAATCCGTGGCGGTTTCGTTGAGCAGTGGCCAGACACTTTTCCCGTCTAGGCCCTCCACCTTGGGCGCCCGTACGCCGGTCGCCTCAACAAGGGTTGGCCAGACATCTACGTGGGAGGCAATCTCGGCGCAGCGTTTGCCGGCGGGGATTTTGCCAGGCCAGCGAACAAAAAAGGGCGACCGGATCCCACCTTCCCAGACTTCCGATTTCATGCCGCGCATCTCGCCGACGTAGTGACGAATCGCGGGGCCGTTGTCGTGCATGTAGATAAAAATAGTGTCCTCTGCAACGCCTAACTCGTCGAGTACATCCATTAAGCGGCCGACATTTTGATCAATATTTTCAATCATCGCGAAGCTTGCTGCCATTTGGGCGGCTTGCCTCGGGTCGGGCAGAACCTCTGAAAGGTCGCGCGACTTGTATTTAGCGAGCAAGTCGGCCGGGACATCGTTCCAGGGCCCATGCGGTGTATTGGTAGCAAGATAGGTAAAGAATGGGCGGCCTTGTGCGACGCTTTCGCGCATATGTTCGACCGCGTAGTCAGTGTAGACATCCATACAGTAGCCCTCGGTTTGCGCTGCCACTCCGTTGTGGTAAAGCCATGCATTGGTATAGCGACGGTTATTGTCGAGGTGGTCGGCGGGCTGCGCCAATCCACCGCCCCGATGGCAAAGCACTTCTTCAAATCCTTGATCCTGTGGGCGCATTGGATAGCTATCCCCCAAATGCCACTTGCCGAATAGCCCGGTGGCGTAACCGTTGTCCTGTAGCACTTCCGCGATCGTGATTTCGCGCGTGTCCATCATGGCGCGCCCACGGTAGGTGTCGATGGCGCGCGTTCGGATACTGTTGCGGCCAGTCATGAGCGCAGCGCGCGTCGGTGTGCACACTGGGCTGACGTAGAAGCGATCCATTCCACCGCTCTGCGCCGCGAGTTCATCGAGCCGTGGCGTATCAAGGACGGCATTGCCGTGAGCTCCAATGTCACCCCAGCCCTGATCGTCGGTCATCACGATGACGACGTTGGGGAAAGAGGCTGGTTGTTCGTTCGTCGTTGACCGACAGGCGACCGTCAGCAGCGCGAGAGCGGCGAGGGTGGGGGAGAGAATCGCGGCGCGCACGCCGTCAGTCTAGATCTCCCGACGATGACTAATTGTCGCGAGTTCGCGCGCGTTCTAAGCAGTCGCCGGGGTCTTGAACTCGGGGCGGCGGCCTTCGATCAACGCAGATAGCCCCTCAAGCGCATCGGGGTGTGCGAAGACCTCTTCGAGGTCTCGTAGCTCGAGGTCGAGCGCGTCGTTCAGTTCGATGTGATGACCTTCGTTGAAGAGGCGCTCAGCCTGCTTCAGCGCATTAAGGCTCTTGTGACTCATCTTCTTGACGGCCTTATCGAGCACCGGGTTGCGACTAGTGTCGGCTTCGCCGCCGAGGATCTGATCTACCGAGTAGGACGCGAAGTAATCCCAGATGGCTTGCCAGTTCTCGCTCGGGCAGTGCTCACGACCTGAACGCCCAGGCGCGACGCCTTTACCTGCAAACCCTTCGCAAGCAGCATCGAGTTCACTGAAGGGAGCCACGGCATCGACTAGGCCGATTTCAGCCGCCTGTTTAGCGCCCAGAATCTGACCCGTGTACACGAGGTACTTCGCGAGCGGCAGGCCTACGCGGCGCGGTAGGCGCTGCGTGCCACCTAGGCCCGGGTAGATGCCAATCCCCGTCTCCGGGAAACCAAAGCTCGCTTTTGGCGAAGCCACGATCCAGTCGCAGGCCAGTGCAGTTTCCGAGCCGCCGCCCAATGCGAGGCCCTGCACACGCGCGACCACGGGCTGCTGGTTGCCGTTCATGCCACGCAGCATCTTTTGGCCATCGGCTGTGAAGGCGTAGATCTCGGGGAATGTGTTAGCGCGCAGGTGGTCGACGAAGAACTTGATGTCGGCCCCTGCGATGAAAGCCTTGCCGCTGCCACCCAGCACCACGCCTTTGCCACCGCCTTGCGCGGCGTCGAGCGCGCTCTGCAGCTGCGCGCCCACTGCGGGGTTGAGTGCGTTCATCGCATCAGGGCGGTTGATCCAGACGGAAGTGAGGTTGCCCCGCTCGCCCTTGGCGACCAGATGTATTGGGATTCCTGGCGCATTGGCATCTGCCAGTAACTTTGGCATGGGGAGTTCCCAGGCCGAGGCGATGGGCTCAGCCATGGCGCGGGCCTTGGCGACACCAACGCGGTTAATGAGCTGGAAGGGGCCCTTCGACCAACGTAGGCCCACGCGGGCGCCAATGTCAGCATCTTCGACAGAGCTCACTCCTTCGTCGACCAGCTGCGATGTTACGTAGAAAGTAACGCCCAGTAATCGATTTGCTACCACATCAAATTTGGATTCGTCCACCTCTCCGGAGAGATCCCAGTTTTCTTTCACATTCTCGACCTGATCGATCAGCTTTGCGGCCGGGGCATAGAACGCGTGTAACTCTTTACCGAGAGTGTTCGCCGCATGCATCGCAATGGGCACACCGGTCACATTCATCAGCTCAAAAGGGCCCATGCCGATGTGGAAGGATTTCTTTGCTGCCCAATCGATGGTGGCGATATTTGCTGCGCCTTCCTCGAGCAGGCGGACGGCTTCATTGAGCCACGGCACGAAGTAACGGTTGACCACAAAGCCTGGCGCGTCAGCTGAGTCGATTGGCGTTTTGCCAATGGCTTCTTGTGCAGCCCAAGCTGCGTTGTAAGCGTCACGGTTGACGCTATCGTGGCCGATCACCTCCACTAAACGATTCATAGCAGGGTGGTAGAAGTAGTGCAGGCCGACCACGCGCTCTGGGTTTGGCGTCACGGCGGCGACGTCCTTCACGTAGAAGGACGAGGTGTTGGTGCCCAGGATGCAATTCGGCTTAGTAACTTCACCTAGTCGCTGGAAGACCTGTTGCTTAACGCCGAGGTCTTCGAAGACCGCTTCAATGACAAGGTCTACGTTAGCCAGGGCATTCCAATCCGAGGTGCCCGTGACGTTGGAGAGGATGCGCTCGACCTGCTCGGCTCTGAAGATGCCACGCTCTACACCCTTTTGAAGGGTGGACCGGATAATCCCCATGCCGCGGGCGACCTTCTCGTCGTCAAGGTCGACCAGGACCACCGGCAGGCCTTCGGTGGCGATTTTTTGGGCGATTCCGGAGCCCATATTCCCGGCTCCGATCACGGCGTACTTATTTACTTCGTATTTGCTCATCACAATTCGGTGCGGCCCGTATAGAACCCGCGCGGGGCGTATTCTATCGGAGGGCATAAGTTCGACGGCCCGCTCCCAGCCCCCCTTTCCCCTTTGGTTACCGTGATACGCCTCCAGGATGTTGAGAAGAGCTACCGCAGCGATGCGAGTGTCACTCCGGTATTGCGTGTGCCGGCTTTTGATATTGCTGCAGGCGAACGGGTGGCGCTGGTGGGAG
>JAKVCF010000147.1 GCA_022447335.1 Planctomycetota bacterium
GAATAGCTCCCGCGCACAAACTCAGCCCCGAAGAGGCCCAGGCTGTCACGCAGTTCAGCATCCAACAACTCGAGAGTCATCCCATGCGCACGTTCGCCCTCTCCAGATCGGCGGACTAACAACTCGATCGAGTCGCCCGCCTGGTGACCTGTAAGAACATCAGCCCATTGCTCGAGACGACCAATCGGCCTCTCGTTTGCAAGCAGGATGCGGTCCCCAACGACGATGCCAGCCCTAGCCGCCGGACCTCGCGGATGCACGCGCTCGACCTGAGGCCATCCGCTAGGCCCAGCCGCAACAACCTTCATGCCCGTCCAAGAGTTACCCAGGAGGCGGTCGCGTAGCGATGCATTGATCTGTGCGATCGGAATAGCGTAAGCAATACCCTCGGCAGCCTCGACTCGCGAAACTGTAATTCCAATGAGTTCGCCGTAGGCATTCATCATCGGGCCACCGGAAAATCCTTCATTAACTGCTGCATCGGTCTGAATCAAACCGTTCATGCGTTTGGTCACGCCATCGGAATCAGCAATCAAAACCTCCTGATCCAAAGCCGACAGAATGCCTGAACTGAGCATGAGCGAACGGCCAAAGGGTGCACCCAATGTCACCACTTTTTCGCCGATCAATAAATCATCGTCGCGGCCGAACGGAATGCGCGAGAAGGTGCGCTCAGACTGAATCTGAAGGAGGGCGAGATCAATACCTGGATCCACCGCAAGTAAGCGTGCCGAAAACTCACGCTCTTCGGGATCATCGGCAGCCTCCGCTGACAAAACGACGCGCAGACGCTGATCTTCGAGTGCGATACCTTTGCGAGCATCTACGACATGCGCATTCGTGATCACCAGACCACGATCACTGTAAATCACGCCAGTACCGTTTGAGACACTGAGCCATCGCTCTCCAGTACCTCCAATTTCGATTGCCCCAAAGCGCGCTGAAATGTTCTCAATCCGCGCCTCCAATCGCACGCGCACCACACTTAAAGCCGCTGACTGATAGACGGCCGCCTCAGGAGTCCAGCGCGCGCCGTAGCGATCTTCCAGATCGACCTCTTCAGGGACCTGCGCACAAACAGCGGCAGCAAGCGCAAGGCTAAGAGCGAACATTGCCTCAGAATAGTCGATTCCACAGAGACGGCATCAACTGGATACAGCTTCTCCTTACAAGCTCTTCCCAAACTCTTGGAAATCGGTAGCCGTAACAGCTCTTGTGGTCAGCCCTTGGTAAGCAGATCCCGCAAATAATGCCCGTAACCATTACTCAGCAGCGGCTGAGTCAGCCGTTCTAGCTGGGCATCATCAATCAAGCCCATGCGCCAAGCAACCTCTTCCGGGCAAGCGATCTTGACACCTCGCTTCTTCTGGAAATCTTCAACAAAGGAGCTGGCCAAAAGCAAGGAGTCATGCGTTCCGACATCAAGCCAGGTAAAGCTGTGATCCAAGATTTCAGCTTCAAGTGACCCATCCTTGAGATAGAGGCAATTCAAGTCGGTAATCTCGAGTTCACCGCGAGGCCCTGGTTTCAACGACCTGACAAGCTCAGTGGCGCGTCCATCATAAAAATACAAACCGGTCACGGCGTAATGCGAACGAGGCTGGTTGGGTTTTTCTTCTATACCTATCACCTTGCCAACATCGTCGAATTCAACAATGCCGTAACGCTCAGGGTCGTCTACACAGTGGGCAAAAATAGTCGCGCCATACTCCAATGCACAGGAAGCTTGAAGCACCTCTGGAAAGCCCTGTCCAAAAAAGACATTGTCGCCCAGCGCTAGCATGCTGGGGGACCCGCTGAGAAACTCTTCGCCGACTAAATACGCCTGCGCTACACCGCCTGGACTGGGCTGCACGGCATACTGAATATTGAGGCCCCACTCAGAACCATCTCGCAGCAGCTCTTCAAATCGCGGAGTGTCTCGCGGTGTCGAGATCACCAGAATCTCATGAACACCTGCCTGCATAAGCACGCAAAGCGGGTAGTAGATCATCGGCTTGTCATAGATAGGCAGCAGCTGCTTCGAAATCCCCCGCGTCGCTGGGTGAAGTCGTGTGCCCGAGCCCCCGGCAAGAATGATGCCCTTGCGCCTCACCGGATCGCGCCCTTCGCCTCCTTCCACCCTCGGTATGCACCAGTGCGCACCGCATCAAGCCACTCTGTATTTTCGACATACCAGCGCACTGTGCGCCGCAGTCCAGATTCAAAATTTTCCTGCTGAACCCAACCTAAATCGGCTTTCGCCTTCGAACAATCGATCGCGTAACGGTAATCGTGCCCCGGACGGTCGGCGACAAACTCAACCAATGACCTCCGATCAGAAATCTCACCGTGTGGCCGCTCCTCATCAAGAATCGAACAAATGGCGTGCACAACTTCAAGATTGGTGCGCTCAGCTTCGCCTCCGATTAGATAGGTCTCGCCAACCTGGCCAGATTCCGCCACAGCTAAAATTGCACGTACGTGATCGTCGACATACAGCCAATCACGCACATTGTCACCCTCCCCAAAGACAGGAAGCTTATTACCCTCCAATCCATTCAAGATCATGAGCGGAATGAGCTTTTCGGGAAACTGACAGGGCCCATAGTTATTCGAACAGTTGGTCATCAGCACGGGCAGCCCAAAGCTTCGCCCCCAAGCGCGCACAAGGTGATCCGAGCCGGCTTTCGAAGCTGAATACGGCGAACTCGGAGCATAGGGAGTTCCAGGGTGGAAAAAACCTTCATCGCCCAAGCTCCCAAAAACCTCATCGGTCGATACATGGATAAATCGAAAGCGCTCTTGCTCGTCTGCGCTCAGTTGATCGAAGTACTCGCGTGCGGCTTGCAGCATAACCCCTGTCCCAAGCACGTTTGTCTGAATAAAGGCCGCCGGACCAGTCAATGATCGGCCGACATGGGACTCGGCCGCCAAGTGCAGAACACAATCCGGGAGAAAGTCTTGAAAAGCCGCGCTTACAGCTTCGACATCACAGATGTTCGCACAGACAAAACGATAACGCGGATCGCGATCGGCGCCGGGTAGCGACATCAAGTTCGCTGCATAGGTGAGAGCATCGAGGTTCATCACCTTGGCTTCGCGATCCGCCAACAAGTGACGAACCACAGCCGAACCGATGAATCCAGCTCCCCCGGTTACGAGGATTCGTTGGAAGGACATCTCTGCTGACATTCGCATCGCCAGCGACTAGCCGAGCAGGGACACAGTACCGAAAAGCTACCTCATGAAAAGTCCCTCTTGGAGAGTAGCGAGTTAAATGGGCTCAAATCCTCATATTCGGCCACTCCGGACGCTCAAGCCAACTCTCACAAAAAAACCGACTCCAAAATAAGGGAGTCGGCGCCAAGGTTGGTGGGCGATACTGGGCTCGAACCAGTGACCCCCAGCTTGTCGAGCTGGTGCTCTAGCCAACTGAGCTAATCGCCCAACCTCGGGGCAAGAAGAATAGCGTCACGGCCCTGGGAAGGAAAGGCCCATTTCATGCCACTCGTCATAGGGCGCGAGATCCCGGTCGGCCGCTTCAAGACGGCAACGCAAATACTCAAGCGCATCCTCAAAGCCCTCGGAAGCCACTAAGCGTTCACAGGCGGCCTTCCGGCGGCGCCGACGGCGACCACGCAGCGCTTCCCGCTCCGGATCCATCAACTCCTGCGCAAGCATGATGTGAATCGCGCGACCGATTGCGATACGTGGCAAGCGCGCGCGCTGCTGCAAGCGACTCAGCAAGAAGGGTGGCACATGGGGCACCTCTCGGACCGGAACCGTACGCTGATCCGGGTCGATCTCGTCCTCAACCATGGGACCATAAAGACAAGCTAATCGGAAACCGTACCCCGGCTGGCCGCCATCTTTGACCCACCGATCTAGCGAGTCGAACGTGCTCAGAAGCCGATCTACATTGCCAGGCAAACGCTCCATCCATTCAGACAGATCGGGTACCAGCAATGGCACCACGCCCAGCGCCATCAGATCAGTAAAACAGCCGACCATATCCCCAGTCAGCATCAGGCGAAAAAGTTCTTCGACTAAACGCGGCTGCGCAGCTTCCACCAGCATGCCTGCGTGTGCACGTGCAGCTGCGATCTCGTTAGGCCCAGCATCCAGCTCGAGGCGGCGCATAAACTTGATCAGGCGCAGAATGCGCACAGGATCTTCGCGGAAGCGCAGATCCGGATCGCCAATCGAAATCATTCTGCGTTGCTCAAGGTCCTTCAGTCCACCGACGTAGTCCACGATCTCGCACTTGCGCGGATCAAGAAAGAGGCCGTTCACTGTGAAGTCGCGACGAGCAGCATCTTCAGCCGCAGTACCGAATGCGTTGTCATCGCGAAT
Organism: Planctomycetota bacterium; assembly: GCA_022447335.1. GTDB lineage: Bacteria > Planctomycetota > UBA1135 > UBA1135 > UBA1135. Next base: position 4,336 of record JAKVCF010000147.1, read on the forward strand.
CGGCTCGTCCTTGCGATGATCATCGCGCGGGGGCTCGCGTCGAAAGGTCGCGATCTCGAAGATGTCTCGCCCGGCATATATATGCACGATGCGAAAGCGACGACCAATGATCCGCGAACGGCGGAAAAGTCGCTTAACCTGACCCGGCCGAGCCGCAGTTGCAATGTCGTAGTCCTTTGGCCTCAGCCCAAGCATCGAATCCCGCACGCAACCACCGACCAGATAACTCTCATAACCTGCCCGTTGTAGGGTTCGCACCGTTTCCACCGCTCGTCTATCAAGTCGACGTAGCGAGAACGGGAGGTCAGCGCGAACAGGAGGCTTCATGGAGCTGGCGGGGAGGAGGAACCCTTCCGAATCGTAGGCTCAAGCCGGCTTGAGCACCGCGACCTGACGAGCGCCACGATCGCCGGGGAGCGTGTAAGGATGACGTGCGGCCAACTTCCAAGAGCGGCGCACCTCGTCGGAAAGGCTATCCCAATCTTCGTCGAAGCGTGGACCCGCCATGAGGAACAAGGTGCCAAACCGAACCTTGTTGCGACGAATCCGCTGAAGCAGCTTCCCAGGAGCCTCAACGGCACGCGCCACAATCAAGTCGACTTCGCCTTCTTCGCGCAACTCCTCTTCAGCCTGCCCCGAGAACACTTCAACGTTGAAGAGCTCGAGTCGCATCAACGCCTCTTCAAGGAACTCCGCTCGCTTACCG
>JAKVCF010000148.1 GCA_022447335.1 Planctomycetota bacterium
CCGAGCGGGTTTGGCGAGCGAGGCCCCGTCGACCTCTTAGGCTTCCGCGGGGAGGCTGGGTTTCAGATTCAGGCGGTGCCAGATGCGTTGCGACTTATTCGGTTGCGTTCGGGCCGCGTAGCTCCATCCCTTTCGCTGCGACGCGTGGAAGGGTGGCAAGTACTAGGCGTCCGACAATGCCGAGGCTTTCGGCGCTGCACTTGTCGAGTGTGTCTTTGTCTGTGTGCCAGTAAAGATTGCTGACGTTCGGATAGTTGAAGTCGATCAGGTCAATCGCTGGAATGCCTTTCCTGAGAAAGGGGCGATGGTCATCCTTGATTTCTTGCTCGCCGACAATGATCCAATCCATTTCCAACTCGGAGGCAGTGCGTCGGAAAATCTGCTTCAGCCAGTTGGTTGACAGTTGTTCGAGTTTCAGGCCGAGATTCTTGTCGCCGACCATGTCAAGTAACACCAGCGCAAGAATCCTTTCATCGAATCCTTCGTCTTCCGCCCGCTGAGCAAGGTGCCGACTGCCAAAAGTTGAGTTGGTTTCATCGTTCCAGCGCACCGGATAAAAAGGTTCTTCGCCGTCAAACCAGACAAGAGAAACTCCTGGTCCCTCCCGCTTGACGCCTGGTTCGAGTGCCAGTTGACGGCCCAGTTCAATTAGCACCGCAGTGGAGGATCCGGCGTCATTGGCTCCGACAAACTTGGGCCGATCGAAGGTGTCGTAGTGACTGGCTAACCAAACCTCGCGGTCGATGGTGCCCGGCCAGCGAGCGATCAGGTTGGTTCCGGTTACCGTTCCTTTGCGGTTAGCGCCCACAGGCGGCTCGCATTGGAAGATGTCTTCTTCGAAGATCCATCCGAGCTTGGCGAGCTCGCCTCGGATGTATTCACGCGTGAGCTGTGCACCTTCGGTGCCAATCCGTCGTCGGCCGATATTTTCGACGAGATGAGCTAGGTCCGCCCAGGCGCGGTCTTGATCAAAGGTTAGTTCGTTGGCGGGCGGAAGGGGTGGGATGGGAGTTCCCCCGCCTATTCCGTTCGAGCCGCTGCAGGATGGGGCTGCTTGGCAAGCGACTAAAAGGAGCGCGAGCGCGATGAGGCGCAGGGGAATGAATCGCATGTTTTTCTCTAGCCGGTTGGGGCGCCTTGAGAGCTTGGGCGGCTGGTGCGGAACAGCAGATAACCGACTCCAACGAAGGCTGCGAGTGTGATCCAATCCCACATCAAGCCGGTATTGAGCGAGTCCGGGTCAACGAAGGGAAGGATTGGACCTTTGGCTGGCGGATTCGCCATGATCCAAAGCGCGCCGATTGAAGCGAGGCCAATCAGCGCCTCTCCGGCAATCAGGCCAGATGCCGCTAGAATTCCCGTTTCAGCGTGGCGCTTTTCGAGCTTCTTTTCGGTTAGCCAGCGTACTAGGCCTCCTGAGAAGACCGCTGCTGACATTCCGAAGGGCAGGTATAGGCCGACTGCGAATGGCAAGCTGGGGGCGCCGAGCAGCTCAACCACGACAGCAATGAACATGCCGATAAAGATTAGCGTCCAGGGCAGGTTGCCTTCGAAGATGCCCTCGACAATGGCTTTCATGATGTTGGCCTGTGGAGCTTGAAACTCTGGGGCGGCCGCCTGCGCTACGCCTTCTGCAACTGGGCCGGCAATGTTTAAGACTTGAACGCCGTCTTCTGGCTTCATCAGGATGAAGGGGAAGATTGCAGCTAAGGCAACAGCTGTGGTGACAGTGCCAATCAGTTCACCGATTTGTTGGCGGCGCGGTGTCGCGCCAAGCAGGAATCCGGTTTTCAAATCCTGCGATGTATCGCCTGCCATGCAGGCTGCTATGCAGACCACTGCTCCCACGCTGATGGTCTGAGCCATGCCAGCGGCGCCAGCCGCGCCATGCGAAACCAAAATCAGCGCGGTTCCAAGCAGCGTGGTGATTGTCATGCCGGAGACAGGGTTAGACGAGGCGCCGACTAGGCCTACGATTTGCGAGGAGACTGCAACGAAGATGCCCGAAAAAAGTAGGACCGCTGTCGCGCCCCAGGCACCGTCGACGACGCCGAAGGCCCACATTGCACCTGCGCAGGCGAGGCCGATCCCCACTGCAATGCCGTAGGGGAGATCGGTGTTGGTGCGTGGTTTCTCGTCAGGCGCGAGTTCTTGGGCTAGTTCCTTTCGGTGCTTGAGAGACTGGCGCATCGAGCTGACAAAGCGTGCGAGCGTTTTGAACAGTGAAATTATGCCACCGGCAGTCACGGCGCCTGCGCCGATGTAGCGAATGTAATCGCCACGGACACCATCAGGGCTAAGGTTCTGTAGGGCGGAATTGGAAGGCGGGATGGTGCCCGAAACAAAATCGCCAGCAAAGACCAATAGTGGCACCAAGACCAGCATGCCCATGGCCGCACCCGCAAGCATCATGCCGCCGACGCGAATGCCCAGGATGTATCCGACGCCTAGTAGGCTAGGTGTAGTGGTCAGGGAGAGGTTGGTGGCGTACGCGCCCGTCGTAGCGTTGCCTGCCATCAACTTGAGTGGCACTGCTACGCCCTCCTTCAGCACGCCGAAGAACTTCAGCCCGAGGCCATAAAGAGCGCCCACGCCCAAGCCGGCGAAGACTTTACTGGCCGCTGATCCACCCGACTCGCCCGCTTTGAGTACCTCGGAGCAAGCGGTGCCTTCGGGGTAGGGCAGATTGCCGTGCTCCTGAACTATGAGGAACCGGCGCAGCGGAATCATGAACAACACGCCCAGCGTGCCACCCAGGACAGTGGTCAACAGTAGCTTGCCGAAGTCCGGGTTTTGGCCCCAGAGATAGAGTGCCGGCATCGTAAAGATGAGGCCGGCAGCCAAGCTCTCGCCGGCCGAGCCGACAGTCTGCGACATATTGTTTTCCAGAATCTTGCGTTCGCCTTTGGCGGCGCGCAGGATTGCCATCGAAACCACGGCCACTGGGATTGAGGCCGAAACGGTCAAGCCGACCTTCAGGCCGACGTAGGCGTTTGCAGCGGCGAATAGCGCCCCAAGCAGGGCGCCAATGACAACTGCGCGGACAGTGAGCTCGGGGAGATGCTCGTCTGGTGAGACATGCGGGCGAAAGTCGGCGGGCATGATCGTAGATCCTAGGCTCGCAAAGGGGTTCAGGCGAGAGAACCCGCTCGGATTCGCCTGCGCGAGCAGGAAAGAGGAGGTAACCTTCCCGTCGTGAAACTGTCCATCGTCATTCCGGTCTACAACGAGGAGACGACCCTGCGGGACATTCTGCAGCGGGTTCGTGAGACCCCATTCGACAAGGAGATCATCATGGTCGATGACTGCTCCCAGGACGGGACCCGCGCCATCCTTAAGGAGCTTGAAGGTGATGAGGACCTGAAGATCCTTTATCACGATGTCAACCAGGGCAAAGGGGCCGCGCTGCGTACTGGCTTTCAGCATGCTGCCGGCGATGTTGTCCTAATTCAGGACGCGGACCTTGAGTACGATCCAGGTGAATACCCCATTCTGATCGAGCCAATTCAGAAGGGGCTTGCCGATGTGGTCTATGGCAGTCGCTTCAAGGGCGCGCGAATGGCGCGCGTACACCTCTACTGGCACCAGATGGCTAACGGTTTCCTAACTTGGCTGTCGAACATGATGACCAATCTCAACCTGAGTGATATGGAGACTTGTTATAAGGTTTTCAAGCGCGAGGTTCTGGAAGGCATCGAGCTGAAGTCAAATCGATTCGGATTTGAACCGGAGATCACTGCGAAGATTGCGCGCAAGCGGTTGAACGGAAAGCGCGTGCGCATCTACGAAGTGCCGATTAGTTATTACGGGCGCGACTACGCCGATGGTAAGAAGATTGGCTGGAAGGACGGTGTTGCCGCTATCTGGCATATATTGCGCTACAACCTGTTTTCCTAATCACGTAGTTTAGTGTGCAGGGCGCGGGTTCGGTCCCGCGTAGACGACGCCCCGTGGTGGTGCGATTTTTGGTTCCAGATCGTTGCGCCCGGCGTCGTTCAGCGCGGCGCGCGCTGCTTCAGCGGCGAGATGCGGCCGATTGTTATGGCGCGAGAGGTGCGCCAGCGTGAGTTGTCGCAGGCTGGACGGGCATGCCTGGCGCAGGTTTTCGGCTGATTGCTCATTGGAGAGGTGACCTAGGCCACCTGATATGCGTTGCACAAGGTGGGGAGGATAGGGTCCGTTGGCGAGCATTTCCGCGTCATAGTTGAACTCGAGTACCAAGCTTTCCACTCCCTCAAGCACACCGTTCATCAGTACTTCTGGGTGACCGAGATCGGAGAAGTAGGCGGCTCGCTGGCCATTTTCGCTTTCAAAGATGAAGCCGTGGGTGGGCTCAGCGTCGTGGGGCAGGGGGATCGGGGTGATTGTGAGGGGTCCGACTTGGAAGGCGCGCTGAGATAGATAAGGGCGTAGCTCTACCTTGCGGCGTGCGATTTCACTGACTCTCAGCTGTGGGCGTTGATCGACGACTTTAGGGTGGGCATAGAGTGGGGCTTTGGCCCGACCTGCGACTGCTACTACATTGGCGCTGTGGTCGGCGTGCGCATGAGTGAGTAGGACGGCGTCGACAGAGGTCAGGCTCAGGCGTGCGTCGGCCGCCAGATCGCGACCAGTGCGCTGCGCTATGCCGCAATCGAGCACGAGAACCACGCGATCCTGGCCTTGTCCGGCCTCGATCAAGGCGCAATTTCCGGTCGATCCACTTGCGAGGAGCACGATTTGCACCTCGTGAGTCTAGCGCGAGGAGGAGATTGGTATCATTTGCGCGTGGCTTGCCGCCTCGCCTCCGTGTGGATGGCGCTCCTAGTTCTGCTAGGTGCGTTGCACGAAGGTGTGCACGTTCTTGAGCACGCGTTGCACTCTTGTTCGCACGCGAGCTCGTCTTCGCAGCACGATCATGCCGGTGTTCACGAGCATGAATCATGTGGGGGGCACCTAGCGCATGAGGGTCGTAGCTCCGACCCCGTGCCAGCCGGAAGTGACGAAG
>JAKVCF010000149.1 GCA_022447335.1 Planctomycetota bacterium
GAAGCCCGAATCGACCCAGGCGAAGGCTGGCTGCAGGCGCTCATCAACTGGATCATCGGATCCAGAATGATGGTCGAGCACGGCAAGCAAGGGAATCCCACCCGGCGGGTGCGTGTGACTGAACCCCGGCTGACTGTCGACAAGCAACAAACCAACGTACTTACTCGGATCCACCCCACCTTTCGGGATCGAGTGAATCTCAAGCAGCTCACGCATGACCACGTTCTCCGCACGGCGGATTCGGCCCTCAAGTACGAGATCTGAAGCGATGCCGAAGCAGTCGCTTAACAGCTGCTGCATAGCCACAAGTGCGCCCAGCCCATCCGGATCAGGGTTGCGATGCGTGCATAGCAGCACCCTGCCCTGCTCGGGCATGGCTGCCGCAAAGGCCTGAAGGTCGGGGAGGCTCATGCAGTGCGAAGGAGTCAGCGCGCGCAGCCAAGCTGCACGCCCGATCAATGAAGGCCGGCCGCCGCCAGAGCATCCCGGGCGGCGGGCAGGAGTTCCTTAGGATAAACCGGCGCAGCCGATAGAACGCGAATGGCATCTCGAGGCAAATACTCGGAAAGAAGTCGGAAATCGACCTCCCCCTCGCCAACGAGCCGCTGATCTTCGCCCTCCGCCCAATCATGCAGCGTCACGCCGGCGATCTGGCCAGCGTGAAGATCCAGCCAATCCCCCGGCTGATCAAGCTCCAGAGCCGAACGTGCCTGAGCCCGGGCCGAGTCATACCAAAGCCCGAAGGGCGGCAAGCCAGCCTCATCTCGAAGCAAGTAAAGGCTGCTCGGCGTTAGCAGCGCGGCTGGATGCTCCTCGACAGCAAGGGCGATACGCAGCCCTGGCACGGCCTGGAATAGGCTATGCAGGAATCGTGCCAATTGCTCGAGCTCTTGCTCGAGCACGGGCAACGCCGCGGAGCGCAGTTCTTCCACAGCCTCCGCTCCGAGCGTGTTTCTTCCTTCGGTACGTAGGGCGTCGAGCAGCTTTTGTCCGCGCTCGCGTAACCCAACCGCCCGCAAGGTTCCTACCTCAATCACAAGATATTGCACCTGTTGCGTGCGGAGTGACTGCAGCCAAGCCTGTGCTCGCGCAGCGTCTAAAACAAGCGGCGGATCCCTAGGGGTCAAAGGCGCCTCGAGCACGCTGTTCGGGAGTAATGGAAAGACACCTGCTTCGAGTGGCTGGGGAAGGCTTGTGAGAAGGTCCCCTGGAACCGGTAGGACTCCAGAAAATCCAAGTTCTCGAGCCGCCTCCTGAAGTTGCTGAAGGGAGCGCCACGAGTTACTGAAAATACTGAGGGAAAGCTGCATGCGAGGCCAAACCGAGCGCGGAAACAGGTGACGGGCTCCCTGCTCACCGGATACAGTGTTAACAGCAGGCAGTTCTTTCGTGCTAGCCCATACTTCGCAAAATGTTAACGCTTCTTAGCACCGCTCTCTTCCTATCGCCGTTCGCGCAAGAACCGGCGCCGTGCCCATCTCAACAAGCGACCGTCGTCGCACAAAAATCCGAGTGCCAGAAAAGTTGCGACGAGATGACCCTCGCCGCCAAGAAACAGTGCCATACCTCTGAGGAAACGAATGCCATTCCAGTTAGCCTCAACCAAAAACTCGCCGAATGCCATTCCAGTTGCGCTAGCAAGGCAGCCAGCTGTTCGAATAAGACTGCAGTCTGCGAAGGTGGGGCAAGCGCCCAAATCGTTGCCCTGGAAGTCAAAGCCTGCGAAAGCGCGCGCCTGACTGACTGCGAGGAAACAACTGCCGTTCAGCTCGTCACAAACACGACTTCGCAAGAATGCGAGAAAGCCAACTGCTGCGGAGGTGCCTGCAAAGACAAGGCTGCCGCCCAAGTCGTGGATATGGAAATTGCCAGCAACACCACTCCATATGTAACCCAAGAGGCAGTCGCAATGAAACTGGCTGGGGACGCCAAAAAGATACTGTCTCGCTTTGCAATCGAAGAAAATCCTTGTGCCTGCTGCGAAGACACTCCTGCGACCCAAGTCATCAGCATCGGCCGCGAGACTGATTGCGATAAAGACAACTGCGATACCTGCAGTGCAGGCAACCCCGCCCTCGAAATCGCATCGGCCGCAAATACCAAGGCTCCGCTAATCGCTGAGGAAAATCGGGCCTGTTCTTCAGGCTGCCAATCTGGATGCGAAGAAATTTATGTGGTGGAGAACGTCATGACGAGTGAAATGCTTCCGAATTCTGAACTCGCCCACATGGTGGGAATTGAGGTAGTCGATTCTGAGTCAGTAAAGCTTGCAGAGCGCATGGCCAGGATCGAGGCACGCCTTATGCGGATCGAAACGCTGCTTAATCAGCTAGCAAGCCAACTCTAGGCCCGACTATTCAACAAAAACGGGCTCTGCCGAAAGTGGTAGAGCCCGTTCTTCTTTGCCGATAAGTACGGAATGCACTTAGACGCGCACTTCGCCAGCGGCCGCCTCCACACCCGCAAAACGAGCAAGACATGGCGCAATCACCTCAGCCAGAAACTCGCGCACTTGCTCGGGCGCACGACCAACGAATACTCGAGGATCCACTAGCTGATCCAGCTGACCCTTCACCGCCGCAAAGGCATCGTCACCGGCAATTCGGTCGAGCAGGTCATTAACTCCATCTTCCATCTTCATGCGCGCGGCCGCTGCATGGCTGTGCACACGAATGCGCTCGTGAAGATCTTGACGATCTCCCCCTGCTTGCACAGCCGCCATCAAAATCGACTCCGTTGCCATGAATGGCAACTCCTGCGCCAGGTTGCGTTCAATTACACGTGGGTAAGGGACCAAACCCGAGCTCACGTCTTGGACCAAAAGCAGTATCGCATCTGCAGCAAGAAATGACTCGGGGATGGCGATCCTGCGATTAGCTGAATCGTCGAGGGTGCGTTCCAGCCATTGATGCGCTGCCGTTTCAGCGGCGTTTGGCGTCAAGTTCACAAGGTAACGTGAGAGCGAGCCGATGCGCTCTGAGCGCATCGGATTGCGCTTGTACGGCATGGCAGAAGAGCCGATCTGCCTCGTGCCGAAAGGCTCCTCGAGCTCCCGGCGGTGCGCCAAAAGCCGAACATCGGTCGCGAACTTTGCCGCGGTGATCCCAATCGCTGAGACCACCTGCAAGACCAATACATCCCACTTGCGCGGATAGGTCTGACCGCAAACAGGGATAGGGTGATCGAAGCCAACGCGTTCCGTCAAGCGACGATCCAGCTCGCGAACCTTGTCATGATCGCCATCGAAAAGCTGTAGAAAGCTAGCTTGGGTGCCGGTCGTCCCCTTCACTCCCCGGAAAGGCAACCTCTCGATGAGCCGTTCGAGCTCTTCGAGATCCAAGTGAAAATCTTGCAGCCAAAGCGATGCGCGCTTGCCAAGGGTAGTCGGTTGTGCCGGCTGGAAATGTGTGAAGCCCAGAATGGGGTGCTCTGCCTCATGCTCGCAAAACTCCGCCAGCGAACGAATCACAGAAACCAAGCGATCGCGCAAGATCTCAAGCCCTGCCTTCATCATGATCAAGTCAGATCCGTCAGCAACAAAACAAGAGGTCGCGCCGAGATGCAAAATACCGCGTGCCTTAGGGGCAACGTCGCCATAGGCGTGCACGTGTGCCATCACATCGTGCCGCAGTTCGCGTTCATAATCAGCCACCTTGTCCAGATCAATCTGCTCGCGCGCATCGCGCAGCTCTTGGATCTGCTCATCAGTGATCGCCAAGCCCAACTCCTGCTCACACTCAGCTAGAGCGATCCAGAGGTCGCGCCAAATGAGCGCGCGGCGACGCGCTGAAAAGTTCTCCTGCATCACGGAACTGGCGTAACGCTCGGCAAGCGGTGAGGAATAGCGGAGGTGTCGATCAGTCATCCGTTGAGGAAAGGTATTGAGATGTCCGTACCGGACTCGACCAGGAAGAAATTCCAAGACAATCCAAGCACGGTAAGCCCCGCCACTAGGCGGAACGATGCGCCCCAGGGGCGCGGCACGCAGAACCAACGCGTGAGCACTAGGATGTGAAAACAGCCTAGACAGTCAGAGATGACATCGAACATGCCGACGCCACGGTCGCCGACCCGACTCTGGTTCCATTCATCGGCGATGCCGATGATAAAGACAATGAGCAACATAGCCGTCCAGGTACTGAACTTGAGGGGCGCACCAGGCGCCAACCGGAGCAAAGCACACAGCGTAAAGAATCCGTAGAGAAACTGGTGTCCCAAGTTAAGCACGAAATCGACCAGCCATGGAGGCGCAACTCCAGATCTACCGGGCTGCATCGATGCGGAATAGATGACCAGCAACGACAAGGCAAGCAACAACTGGCGTAGCCGATTCGGAATCCGGAAGAGCTCAGGATAGAGCGCCATCGAACAACATCGATAAGTCAAGGGCCGGAGCCGAATGAGTCAACGCGCCGAGCGAGACACGATGAATACCTGCTGAGCGCAGTACGGCGAGTCGTTCGGGCGTCAATCCACCTGAAACTTCGACCACAGCATTAGGGTGCTGCATGCGCAAAGAAGACACTGCCGCCGGAAGGCCTGCGGGATCAAAATTGTCCAGCATGACATACGTAGCACCTGCCGCCAGCGCCGCGTGAGCCTCATCGAGCGTTTGTGCTTCGGCGCCAACAGCGCGACCCTGCGCCGCTGCCACCGCCACTGCAACCGTCTCCGAATAGCTGCGCCCAGAGAAGGCGAAGTGGTTTTCTTTTAGCAGCAGCTGATCCTTTAAATCACGACGGTGGTTTATCCCGCCCCCAGAAACAACCGCGGCCTTCTGGGCATCACGCATCCCGGGGACAGTTTTGCGCGTATCGAGTACAACAAAATCTCCTCCGGCTTCAGCCACGGCCTGCGCGGTGACTGTAGCTACTCCGCTGAGCTGCTGTAAGAAGTTCAGGGCGGTGCGCTCTGCAGCGAGTAGTCCGCGTGCAG
>JAKVCF010000015.1 GCA_022447335.1 Planctomycetota bacterium
AATCAAGGACCTCGGCAAGCCAACGCCCAAGCGTGGATTTACCCGATGCACGCGGACCGCAGAGCAGGATCGGCGGGCTAGGCAGGCCGAGCGCCACCTCGAGAGCCAAGAGAAGGGCTGCTGAGGAGGCTTCCTGACCTGTCAGCAAGCGAAACTGCTCTAGCATCTGCGCATGCAGCATGTGATGCCCGCACACCGTGGTTGCACCCGCCTCCCGTGCGCGAGCAAGCAACGCGGTCTCAGGCGGGTGATAAACCATGTCCAAAACCCAGCAGCCGGCGTCGATTTCGTGCCCAATCAAAGGATCCCCCGGCCGCTCCACACTGCCGAGTGGCGTGGCCTGCACAATGCCCAAAGTTGAGCTCGCCCCTCGAGCGTCGGACAACAAGGAGGCCGCCGCAAGATCGGCGGCGACCACGTTACCGGTTACGCCCGCAGAGAGCAGCGAATCCAACATAGCCTGAGCGGCATCGCGTCGCCGCGCAGCAACCGTCACCCGGTGTCCGCGTGATAAGGCCTCTGCCACGACGGCACGTGCAGCACCACCCGCCCCGACAATCAGAATCGGCGCCTGCTCCGGCAAGCCGGTGACCTGTAGTGGATCGAGAGCACCAATTCCATCGGTCTGTTCGGCTCGCCAGCGACCCTCGGGCGTGCGAAACAAAAAATTGGATGCTCCAACCTGCTGCGCCCGCTCGCTAGCCTCGTCCGCAACGTGCAAGGCTTGCTTCTTCAACGGCGACGTAACCGAGAAAGCGCGAAAGCAGTCGGCAGCATAGCTAGCCTGGAACTCCGTCAAGTCGGAATGCTGTAGGCGCAAATAGAGCGGAACCGAGCCTCGCACCCCCCCTGCCAGGCTGGCGTGACATTGCGTAGCTCGAAAAGCGGCATCCCAAAGCTCCGGGCTTTTCGAGTGCTCAATCGGATCGCCTATCACTCCGAGCAAAGGAGTCGCGGCCCAATCGGCCGGATCGGGGAGCAGATGCTCAGCCCCCAGTCCCCGCGCAGTCGCCTCGCCGCGCCAGCTGGCGTAAGACCACGGCGCACCCAGCACGAGTGCCCAGACCCGACTAGCCCGACTGCCCGGCCCCTGAGCGAAGGCAATGAGCCTCCCATCCGCCGCATCGCTCTGCATCAGCCGTACTGCGCGTAGAGCATCGCAGTGCTGGTCGGCCCAAGCCACGATCTTGCGATAGTCCTGCGCCGAAGCCCGTGCACGAAGTTGCGTATCGATGTCTTCCAGCGCCACCTCATTCGAGCCCTGCGGCTCATGCCAAGACCACAGCACCGGAATCTCGGCTGCGAGCCCGCTGGGACGACTCCATTTCGGAGGCACGTCAACAATACAGCGCGGCGCAAAGTGTGCAGCCGCTGCCAGTAACTGTTCCGCCCATTCCTGTTCGGTACCGGCAAAAGCCCCACCCTGATTCTCGGGCACGCAAGCCAAAACGATGCGAAGTAAGCCGCGAGCTTTCGCTAATGCTGATAAATCCACCTCTGGGCTTAATCGATCCAGCCGCAACTCGACGACCTTGCGACGAGTTGCGAGGTCGCGCAGGCGCACGCACAGCGCCTCCGTATCAGAACCGAACAGCGAAACGCAAACGGTCATGCCTGCTCCTCCACAGGCAACTCTTGGCGCAGATGAAGCTGAATACACAATTCCTCGGCTTGAGCTGCGCCTAAACGACCACTACGCGTCGCTTCGTCGAGCAAAGCGCGCAAAGCGGCTCGATACCGTGCGACCTCGATGGGATTACCTTCTCCCAGTGCGTCCAAATGCGCCTGCAAAGTCGATTGCTCGCCACGCACCAGAGGGCCGGTAAGCGCCTCGCTCGGATCTGCTTCAGCCATGCGAGTCAGCGCCGATTGCGCGAGTGCTAACACAGCTTGGCGCGCCCCTTCCGAGCCCAATGACTCGGTGGCCAAACGCTGAGCCCACGCAAGCAAACCAGTGAGATGATTCGCCGCAAGAGTGCAAGCCAAGTGATAGCGTCGACGATCCGCTCCATCTTGCATCGGGAGCGCTAACGCCTGCCACCGGGCAACATGTTCTTCAGCGCGCTGCATGGATGACTGTGAATCGGTGAGCACCGAAAGCGGCGCCCCATGCAAAGCTGTCGAGTCCGGTTGTGCCGGGAGCGCGCGCATCGGGTGAAGTGCGGCGCGCGCCTGAGCGGGAAGCTGTTGCAAGAGAGCAAGGTCGCTTACTCCACTGCCATGCGCGACCCACGCAAGCTCCTGCTTTGCCTCAACCAAACACGCACCCCAGGCCTGCGCCACCGAAACAAGCGCAGCGTCAGGCACACAAAGAAACCAAGATGCCGCCAGGGGAAGGTCGTCAATGCAGGGACTCGACCGAATGTGGGTATGAATACCCTGCCTCTCGGCAGCGGCGAGCGTGTCTGACGGACGGCGACCGATCAGGTGGACCTCACTCACCACAGCCCGCTCGGCCCAGGCAATCGCCGCGCCCAAACGGCCAGGCCCAACAATGACCACAGCATTCTGGTTCATGCCTTACCCCCCACGCACGAGCCAGCCCAAACCTTATGTACTTGAGCGCGAATACCCAAGGCCTGCACAGCGGCTGCAACTTCCGCCGCCTGATCTGAAGGCTGCGAACAGAACCAGGCTGAACCAGATCCACTCAACTGGAAAGGCGCAATCGCGCGCAAGGGATCGCGCAGCCCAGCGAGCGCCGGTACGACCTGGATCGCCGCGCCCTCGAGTTGATTCCACTGCGGCTCGGTAGGAAATGGAATCGCTTCGCGCACGCCCCCAGGCCAGTCCGGTGCGCCTAGTGCTGCAAAGACCTCGGGAGTCGAAGCCAAAGCGGTCGGAAGAGCAAGGACTACGGCTTCACAATCGGGGCGCTCCTTAGCGAGCGAAATCTCACCACGCCCCGCAAGTAGCTGCGCGGAAACCTCACCCAGAAAGAAGGGCACATCGCTACCCAACTGTCCTGCAAGCTGCAGGCAAGAGTCGAGACCCAATGGCTCAGTCGCCACCTGTTCAAGCACCTGCAATACTGCAGCAGCATCGGCTGAACCTGCGCCTAGGCCAGAACCGGGAGGTAAGCGCTTTTCGAGCGTCCAAGCGAGCGAGGGGGCCCGCCCCCCAGCTGCTCGCCACGCACAGTCAGCCCGAAGCAATAGATTGGAAGAATCCGTGGGCACACCCACTGCATCAACACCCGTCACGGTCAGCGCACGCTGACCTTCTTGCCAACTCAGAAAATCGCCGCCATCGAGCCAGAGGAACCAGGAGCGTAGCTCGTGAAAACCATCCTCCCGCCGACCCAGAACTTCCAGGGTCCAGTTTACTTTGCAGCCGAGCTCCCAGCTTCCCGCCGTCATGTCATACCAGGGCTGCGAGCATCACCGAGCTCAAGATTATCGATCAGGCGTGTATCGCCAACCCGCACCGCAGCTACCGCACGCCAGGGCCCGGGCTGATCCGAATCGGCCGGGCGAAAGGTTCGTTCGTCGACCACATCGGCGTACTCGATGCTAGCCAAGGGTTCGGAGCGAAGCAGGTCATGCATCCCTCGCTCGAGCAAAGCAACGGAGCGTTCTCCCGCAGTAAAACTCTCGCGACAGGCATATAAAGCGCGTGACACGATCGGAGCTACCGCACGCTGCTCAGGAGCCAGAAAGGCATTGCGACTGGAAAATGCCAAACCATCCTCCTCACGCACAGTGGGACAACCGATGACTTCGACATCCAAGTCCAAATCTTCGGCCATACGCTGGACTAGCCACAACTGCTGTGCATCCTTTTCTCCGAAGTAGGCTCGGTCGGGTCGGCAACGCTGAAACAACTTGAAGACTGCAGTGAGCATGCCTTCGAAATGACCCGGCCGATGATAACCCTCGTACAGCTCGCTCCCGGGCCCTGAACGCACACGCGTCTCGTAACCATCAGGGTACATGTCAATACGGTCGGGCAAGTAAACAGCCTGCACCCCAGACCGTTCGAGCAGAGCGCAATCTTCGTCGGCTGTACGCGGATAGCGCTTGAAGTCTGCCCCCTCGTTGAACTGAAGCGGGTTAACGAAGATCGAAGCTAATCCGACTTCGTTACCTTCACAGGCAGCATGAAACAGTGTCCCGTGCCCACGGTGCAGTGCCCCCATCGTCGGCACAAAGCCCACGGTAACCGAGTCCGAAAGCGAGTCGCGCCAGGAGCGCAACTCGGCACGACTGTGCAGGCGAGTGATCGACGACACGCAGTCAGTCTAAAGCGGCGAGGTGAGCCGAAACACTACGCCCCTCCACCACCAGCCGCGACGCCACTTCAACCCACGGCTCCAGGACGAAATGGCGCTGTGCAAAGCGCGGGTGAGGCAATGTGAGCGCTTTGCTGACCATTTTGCAGCCACCAAACCAGAGTAGGTCCAGGTCGCAGCTACGTGGACCATTCCTAGTCCGCCGTTCACGCCCGAGCTCGAACTCCACTTCCAAGCAATGTTGGAGTAAACGATGCGGCGCCACCGGTGACTCAACACGGGCGACCGCATTGAGGTATTCAGGCTGGTCGACCGGCCCACCCACAGGAACGGTCCGGTGAAAGCGGGACAGCTGCCACACGCGCACCCCTCGCTCCTCAAGTTGCATCAAACTGCGACGCAATTGACTTGCACGATCGCCGAGATTCGCGCCAAGAGCGAGAAAGGCCTCGGTCAACGGCCAGAATTCTGTGAGACTTTAGAACTAGATGCGCGCAAGCGAGCCGGCAGTGCACAGACTGCTGGAAGCAAAGTGAAAGCCAACGCAGCCCCCAACAAACAGAAAGCCGGCTCGATGAGAAGAAGGCCGAAGACGATCACGGTCTCGGCGGTAGCGCGGAAGGGATTACGGCTGCGCGTGAGCCACGAGAAGAAATGTGGATACGGCACGCGCGATACCATCAGCACCGCAACAAAAACCATCACAAAAGGTAAAACCCGCAAAATAGTCTCTTGGATCCCATGAATTATCTCAGGAGACAGTGGGAGTAAAAAGTCCGGATCCTGGACATTGAAGAAAAATAGGACCAGAGCCGTCGGCAAGCCTGCAGCCGCCGGAGACGGTAGCCCCACAAAGCCACGCCCACCAGATTCTTGTGGATTACCCGAATCGTGCTCGACGTTGTAACGCGCGAGACGCAACACCGCGCAAACCGCAAATATTATTGGCGCTACGAAGAGCAGACGAGGGTGCGCACGCGTATCGAAGATCGGCTGCTCAATGATGACCAGAGTGCGGGCCATCATAGCCGGGGCAACTCCGAAAGTGATCGCATCAGCAAGACTGTCGAGCTGCGCTCCAAAGTTGCTCGCAGAGTGCGTCAGGCGCGCAACCTTGCCATCAAGGGCATCGAAGATCGTCGCCAGCACGATGAGCCAACCCGCGTACTCAAGCACCGCGACATCGTTACGACGCAGAGCTTCAGATGCCCAAATCATCGCAGCGACCCCGCAGGCGAGATTGCCAAGAGTAATTAGACTCGCAGGCGAGACCGAAGACCGCAGACTGGGACCCCCTTGCATAACGGGGAATTCTATCGGATGAACTGAGCCGCAACAGGCTAGTCTGAAAGGATGGAACTTCACGAGCGCGCCTGTGAGCCCTGCCAGGGCGGCATTCCACCGCTGAGCGAAGCAGAATGGCAACCCTTGATGGCCGAAATACGTGATTGGGCCGTGGTCGATGGCCACCACTTGAGGAAAGAATGGCGCTTCCCAGACTTTTCATCAGCCTTAGCCTGGCTAAATCGCGCCAGCGCACTTTGCGAAGAAGCCGGCCACCATGCGGACTTCGAGCTGGCGTGGGGCCGCGTGAGCGTCAAACTTTGGACCCATAAAATCGACGGATTGGCAGAAGCAGACTTTGTGCTGGCTGCCCGCTTCGACCAGTTATAAGTCGGGCTAAAAAAGCTTAGCGGCAAGTTTGGCCTGCTGCGTGGCCCAATCATCGTGAACCGAGAATTGGGCAAAAGTCGCTTCATATCGAAAAGGAAGAGGCTCCTCTACGGCAAACAGCTCGCCTCATGGGAGACGATTAACCAAGTTCCCCGAGCTCGTCGCAGCCCGTGTAGGCTCAATGCCGATGCGTTTCCTTCGCCTCCTCCTGCCCCTGAGCCTGCTCGCTCCCCTCGCTGCAGCCCAGGAAGTTCTGCCCGTCACTGGTTTGCCAACTGAAGATCCTGTCGTTCTGGAAATCCTGAACACCGAGGACATTCAAGTTATGGAGCACCTTGCGGAGCTCTCCGAAGGCATTGGCCCTCGCCTAACTTCCTCCGATAGCCTGACCGAGGCCTGTCAATGGGCAGCCAAGCGCTTTCGCGCTTGGGGACTACAGAACGTACGCCTAGAAGAATGGGGCACCTTCCCGGTCGGCTATAACCGCCGAGTCATGGAAGGCCGCATGACAACTCCATACAAACGTCGTTTAGTCTTTGCATCAGAAGCATGGACCGCTGGAACAGATGGGATGGAAGAAGGAGCAGTGCTCATTGCTCCTTCCAACACTGAACAACTGGAGGCCGCAAGAGGCAAATTCGGCGGCGCCTGGGTCCTAGTCACAAATACCCGCCCGCGCTTTGATGGACCGGAAGATAGTGAAGACTTCCGTGATCGACTTGGCCAATTCCTCGACGAAGAAGGCATTCTGGGTATCGTGCGCGCAAGCCGCAACGAACGCGTACGCACTGGTGGCAACTACCGCATCTCAACAGAAGATATTCCGTCTCGGACCAGTGTCACTCTGCCGCGCGAGCAGTGGCAGGAAATGTTCCGCCTCACCGAATCCGGCGAAGATGTGCGCGCCGGCTTCGACATCGAAGTCGAGTTCGTGCCAGGCCCAATTCCGCTCTACAACGTAATCGCAGAAATCCCTGGCGAAACCGATGAGCTTGTCATCGTGGGCGCACATATTGATTCGTGGGATGGCGCGCGTGGCGCACAGGACAACGGCACCGGAACTTCTACCACGATGGAAGCTGCACGTCTGCTTGCATCCAGCGGCATTAAACCCAAGCGCACCATTCGTTTCATGCTCTGGTCCGGGGAGGAACAAGGCCTTCTTGGATCCCGCGCTTATATCGAACAAAATCCCGAAGAGATGAGTCGCATCAGCTGCGTGCTAGTGCACGACGGCGGCACCAATGCCTGCTCAGGGCTCTATGCAACTCCAGGCATGATGCCGATGTTTGAAGAGGTTTTTGCACCAATTATGGCGCACTACGCGGATCACAAGGACGAGAACTTACGCTTCCGCCTGCGCGAAGTAGATCGCCTACCACGCGGAATTGGCTCAGACCACGACGCCTACCTCACGGCTACGAATCCCGCTCCCGGTTTTTTCTGGGACCAACGGGGTGAAACCAGCTACGGATTTATCCACCACACGCAGAACGACATTATTGAGCACGCTCGCGCCGACTATCAGGACTTCACCACGCGAGTAGTAGCCTCGGCAGCCTGGCGCTTTGCGAACACAGAACAGGCAGTTCCTCGCACTGACATGTTCGGCGCTCCGCGCAAGCGACTAGGCTTCCGAGTTAGCGGTGACGGCATCACCGTCGAAAGCCTGACACCTGGCGGAAAAGCTGAAGCCGCTGGCATTCAAGTTGGTGACAAAGTTGTAAAGATTGATAAAACCTCAATCTCTAGCCGCAACGACCTTCGCGCTGCAATGAGGGCTACGAGTGAATCCACCGAAGTGGTGGTGCTACGAGATCTCGGAGAAATCGTATTCCTAATCAAGAGGTAGCTCTCTTTCGCAGGCAGTCAAAATCTTGCCTGAATGAGTGGGATTTGGGCTAGACCACGGGACGCTGGCTCGGCGCTCCCGGCGCTGCGCGTCCAGTACGAGCGACGTAACCCTTGTAACCATCGTGGTAAACCTTGCCAGCACCGTCCTCGAGCTCGAGCACATGCGTCGTGATGACCTCAAGGAAGTGGCGGTCATGGCTCACCAACAGGATCGTGCCGCTATAGCTATCAAGCGCGTCGAGCAGCGCCTGCTTGGACTCGACATCCAGGTGGTTCGTCGGCTCGTCAAGCACTAGCAGGTTCGGCGGATGGTAGAGCATACGCGCCATCACCAGACGCGCCTTCTCGCCCCCAGAAAGCCATTCGGTCGGCTTCTCCAAATCGTGTTCATCAAAGCCGAAGCAAGCTAGACACTTGCGCAGACTGCCAATGGGCTCAGCCGGAAACTCTCCTAGCATGGTCTCCCAAACCGTCGACTTGGGGTGCAACTGCTCAGTAGAGTGCTGCGCGAAATAACCCACTTCAAGCGACGCGCCCAACTTGGCGCGGCCATCGTCGGCTCCAAGTTCGCCCAAAACAATCTTGAGCAGGGTCGACTTACCCGCTCCGTTCACACCAAGCACTGCCCAGCGCTCCTGACGCCGAATGTGCACATCAAGGCCGAGGAAAACTTGGTGCTCACCGAAGGATTTAGAAACCTCTTCTCCAACGAAGACGTCGTTACCACCACGCGCGACCTCGGGAATTCGGAAGGTCACGCGCTGCCTACGGCTACGCGGAGCCTCCAACTTGTCCAATTTTTCAAGTCGGTTCAAACGCGATTGCGCCTGCCCTGCCGAGCGCGCCTTGGCGCGAAAACTATTGATCCACTTCATCTCACGCTCGATGTGCGCCTGCTGACGTTCAAATGCCGCCTGCCGCTGCTCATCCTCCATCGCACGCTGTTCCAGATAAAAGTCGTAGTCACCCGGGAAGATACGCAGTCGGCCTTCGTCGATCTCGACAATACGATCTACGACACGATTCATGAACTCGTGGTCGTGGCAGGTCATGACTACGGTACCGCGATAACCCGCAATGAAGTTCTCCAGCCACAGAATCGATTCGAGATCGAGATGGTTGGTTGGCTCGTCAAGCAGCAGAATATCTGGCTCTTGCAACAGCACGCCGGCCAAGGCCACGCGCATCTTCCAGCCACCGGAAAGCAGGCCCACATCACCCTCCATACGCTGTTGGTCGAAGCCCAGTCCGCCGAGAATCTCGCGGGCGCGCGGGTCGATGTCATAGCCGCCTAGCGTCTGGAATTCGTTCTGCAGATCAGCGTAGCGTGCCATCAGCCGCTCGAGATCTTCAGCATTGTCCGGATCACTCATTTCTTCTTCGAGGTCGCCTAGGCCTCCGCGAAGATCCGCCACTCGGCCCGCGCAACGAATCGCCTGCTCGACCACATCGCATCCGAACATCTCTCCCACTTTTTGATCGAAATAACCGAGCCGTGCACCGTTCGGAATCGAGATCCGGCCAACTTCACTCTTCTCGATCCCCATCACCAAACGGAACAAGGTCGACTTGCCCGAGCCGTTCGGGCCGATCAGGCCGACCTTCCACCCCTGCTCAAAGCGCGCCGACGCCTCGTGAAAGAGAATCTGCGAGCCGTAGCGGTAATCGAGATCGACGATGTCGAGCATAAGCCCCTGATTGTCGCTGAGGGAGCCGCCCTGGGGAAGCCCGGATTCCGTGTTCTCATCCCCTTCGCTACTGGGGGCAAACGCTTGGCGGGGCTATCATCGCGCAAGCGAAATCGCCTCCCAGCGTCATGTCCGAAATCATCTCCGTCCACGGCCGCCAGATCATCGATTCGCGCGGCAACCCGACCATCGAGGTCGATGTCACCCTTTCCACTGGCGCCTCCGGGCGCGCCGTGGTTCCCTCGGGCGCTTCAACAGGGCAGCACGAAGCCATCGAAATGCGCGATGGCGGTTCCGAGTACGGCGGCAAGAGCGTCTTACAGGCGGTGCGCAATGTCAATGAGATCCTGGGCCCTCACATCGTGGGCATGGATGCCGACACCCAAGAAGAAATTGACCGCGCCCTAATCGAACTCGACGCCTCCCCTAACAAGTCGGCGCTGGGCGCCAACGCCTTACTGGGTATTTCACTGGCTGTGGCTCACGCCGCTGCCGACGACGCTGGGCTACCACTCTTCCGTTACCTCGGCGGCGCGGGCGCCAATCGCCTACCGGTGCCGATGATGAACGTCCTCAATGGTGGAGAGCACGCCGATAACAATGTCGACTTCCAGGAGTTCATGATCCAGCCGTTCGGTGCGGACAATTTCTCCGAAGGTCTGCGCTGGTGCGTCGAAGCCTACCACTCGCTCAAGTCGCTGTTGCGAAGCAAAGGTCTCTCGACCGGGATAGGCGATGAAGGTGGATTTGCCCCTGACCTGCGCTCCAACTCCGAAGCGGTTGAACTGCTAATCGAAGCTATCGAGCAGGCTGGCCTAAAGGCAGGTCGCTCGCAAGTTGCAATTGCACTCGATGTTGCAGCGACTGAACTCTACTCCAACGGCGTCTACACTTTTGAAGGCAAGCCTCACAGCTCGGCCGACATGATCGGTTTCTACAAGGAGTGGTGTCGCCAATACCCCATCGTTTCGATCGAGGACGGCCTAGACGAGGATGATTGGGACGGCTGGGCACAGCTCACCGACGAACTTGATGACGCCATCCAACTAGTCGGCGACGACCTCTTCGTAACCAACCCCGAACGTCTCAAGAAGGGCATCCAGGGCAATCAGGCAAATTCGATTCTGATCAAGGTGAACCAGATTGGAACCTTGTCAGAGACTCTTCGGGCAATCGATATTGCCGCAGAAGCACAGTACACCGCGGTGATCTCACACCGTTCGGGCGAAACCGAAGACACCACCATCGCTGATTTGGCAGTCGCCGTCGGCGCTGGCCAGATCAAGACCGGCGCCCCCTGCCGCAGCGATCGCGTGGCGAAATACAACCAATTGCTACGGATCGAAGAATGGTTGGGCTCCTCGGCGCGGTACGGTCGCGCGAAGTGAAGCCCGCCCCCACCGCCCGCCGCCGACTAGCCGAAACCGGCCTGTGGCTCGCAGCGGCGGCCGTCGGTCTTTTTGTCCTACTGCCCGCAGTTGTCGAGCTGATCGACGCTCGGCGAATGGAGGGAGAATCTCGTGTCCGCGCCGAAGGGGCCGGTGAAGTCATGCAAGATGAGCTCCAAAAGACAAAAAAGACGGTAAACGATCTTGAACAGGCTGAGAAACTTGGTCAAAAAGCAGGGCTAGAGCGTAATAAGACGCAATCCGATGAGTGACATTTCCAACTCCCAGTCTGACACCACGGAGGCCGAACGGTTCGCCGAGGCCTTTTCCCAACTCCGCGAGCAGGTTTCTCGCGTCATCGTAGGACAAGAGCAAGTCGTCGATGAACTGGTAATTGCGATCGCGGCACGTGGCCACGCGATCCTAGTCGGGGTGCCCGGCCTAGCCAAAACATTGCTGGTCAGCACTCTCTCGCGCACCCTTGATCTGGGCTTTCGCCGGATCCAGTTCACGCCCGATCTCATGCCCGGCGACATCACCGGTGCAGAAGTGCTACACACCGACGCTGCCACTGGCGAGCGCAGCTTCCGATTCGTCAAAGGCCCAGTTTTCACAAACCTGCTGCTAGCCGATGAAATCAACCGCACCCCACCAAAAACCCAGGCCGCTTTGCTGGAAGCCATGCAAGAACGCCAGGTCAGCGCGGGGGGCGAGACACTACCACTGCCCAATCCTTTCTTCGTGCTCGCCACGCAAAACCCGATCGAACAAGAGGGCACCTACCCATTGCCCGAAGCCGCGCTCGATCGCTTTCTCTTTCTGATTCGGGTCGAATACCCTTCGGTAGATGAAGAAGCTGAGATTCTGCGTCGCACCACCGGATCCGAAGAGGCAGAAGTCAAGTCCGTCATCAACGCTGAGCAACTAATCGGACTCCAAAAGTTGGTTCGGCGCGTACCAGTTGCTGATCCAGTTCTCAAATACGCTGTGACCCTCGCCCGCCGCACGCGACCGAACGAAGAAGAGGCTCCAGCCTTCATTCGGCAATGGATCACCTGGGGAGCAGGCCCACGCGCGTCACAGAACATGATGCTCGCAGCGAAAGCCCATGCTCTACTACGCGGACGCTTCCATGTTGCTACCGAAGACATTAACGCGGTCGCTCCAGCCGTACTTCGTCACCGCATCCTGACCAACTTCGCAGCGCAGGCAGAAGGCATTACTGCCGACGACGTCATCGCTCGGCTAATCAAGGAAACTGAAGCGCACCCGAGCGCACTGGACGGCGAACGTGCCACGGGCATCGGATCCTAGTCTGCTGGCACGGCTAGAACGGCTGGAGCTGCGCGCCCGCACCGCAGTCGAAGGCCTAGCCGGTGGATCCCACCAGTCCAACGCCTTCGGCGCGAGCACGACCTTCGCACAGCACCGCGAGTACGTGCCGGGAGACGATGTGCGCTCACTCGACTGGAAGCTGATGGCGCGCACCGAACGTGACATCGTTCGCCAGTACGAGGAAGAAACCGACCTCACCTGCTATCTAGTGCTCGACGCGTCGGCATCCATGCGCTTCGGAAGCCTGGACTGGAGTAAACATGAATACGGCACTTGGGTGGCAGCCGCACTTGCTTATCTGCTATCCCTGCAGACCGACAACTTTGCACTAGCGATTACTCAAGGTGCGGAGATCACGAAGTGGATGCCACCCCGACGCGGCGAATCCAATCGTGTCGCCTTGATCGAAACGCTCGATCAAATAGAAGCCAACGGCGAAGGCGATCCGGGCACTGGCCTCGAGGCCGCCGTGGCTCGGATGGAGCGCCGCGGCTTGGTGGTCTGGATCAGTGACTGCCTTGGTGAACCCGAAAATGCAGTACGCGCAGCTTCGCGCCTGCGCCACGATGGCCATGACCTGATCACGCTGCGCATCCTCGATCCGGCCGAGATCGATTTCCCTTACGGTCGCCACACGCGCTTTGAAGCACTGGAAGGAATCAACCATCTACTTCTCGAACCGCGCGCAGTACGCGACGCCTATCTGGATGAGTTCGAGAAGCACGGCGCCACATTGCGTCGTGGCCTGCGCGCGCTCCGTACCGATTTCCGCCGCCTGCCCACCAGTGATGCGCTTGATATCGGCCTGAACAGCTTCCTCAGTGCACGCACCGCCCGTCTACGGAGGTCGCGACGATGAACTTTCTCTTCCCAGGAATGCTCTGGGCGCTGCCACTGGTCTCACTGCCGGTAATCATTCACCTACTGAATCGTCAGCGCTATCAGAAGATCGAGTTTGGCGCGATGGAGTTCCTGCGCCGCGCAATCAAGCGCACGCGGCGTCGCGTGCTACTGGAAGACATCATGCTGCTGACATTGCGCACGCTTGCCGTGCTCTTCCTGATCCTCGGACTTGCAAGCCCAACCCTTGGCCCCGGCGCCCCGATCGGAAGCCGTGCCCCGCGTGCTGAAGTCGTGGTACTTGACTACTCGATGTCGATGAATCGTCGCGTCGAAGGCAGTAGTGCCTTTGAGCGAGCGAGCGAAGAAGTGCGGGCGCTGCTCGAAGACCTCGACCCCACACGAGGTGATCGAGCAGCCCTAATTTTGGCGGGCACCCGCGCAACTCGTCCAGCCTACGGCAACCCGGTCGAGGTTCGCCTCGCACTGGATGAACTCGAAATCGCTGCTCCCGGCAGTGCCGCACTAGCTGAGGCTCTGGAATCCGCACGCCGTACCGCAGAATCGCTCGAGAACGAAAGTGGCCTTACGCCGATGATTCGGGTCTACTCCGACCTGCAAGCGAGTAGCTGGGAACTCGACGGGCCACTTGGCGAAGCTCTGCAGCAACTAGCTACCGAACGACGCATCATGACGGTACACGACGTTGGCTTTGACGGCGCGAATACTGGAGTACTCTCGCTGGAGCTTAGCCCTTCTCAGCTGAATACTCGCGGAGCCTCTGAAGTGCGTGCCGTCATCCGCCGCTTTGGTCCGGCGCGTCGCGTGCGGGCGAGCCTGCTACTTGATGGCAACACCGTGCACTCCGAGACCATCGAGCTGGCACAGTCGGCCGAGCATGAATTCCAGTATCTGCTGCAACCAGCGCAGGTGGGTGTGCGCGGAGTCACGCTGCGCCTTGAAGGCGATGAGCTAACAGACGATGACGCACGGCATGGAATACTGCGAATCGCCGAAGCGCTACCCACCTTAGTGGTGGGCCAAAGCGCTACCGACGAGCAAGCGGACGGCATCTTCGAAGCGGTAGTGCGCTACCTCGATCTCGGCCCCACCGGGCCTCTGGTGATCGAGACCGAAGACCCTTATCGCGTGCGGGACAATCGCTTAGATGGCATCGGCTTGCTAGTGCTCGCTGACCCAGGCCCGATTAATACCAGCGCAGCTGAGGCAATCGTGCAGCTGCTTGAGCGTGGCGGAGGGCTCTGCATCCTGCCAGGCCCATCGACCGAACAAAGCCATCTGGCGGCACTTTGGGAACATATCGCACCTGAAAGCTTGCACTTTGACGAGCCAATCGAACTCGGGGAGGATATAGCACGTCTAGCTATTCTCGATGACACACATCCGGCCCTGCAGCTCTTTCTGGATCCACGCTGGCGACCGCTACTGACCGAGGTCCCACACCTCAGCTTTCGCCCAATTCGCACACCAGTTGAAGATGCTTCGATCAACCGCGTACTACGCTTTGCCGGCTCACAGAGCACCGATATCACCTTTGGTGATGCGCTGGTCACCTGGCAGCACGAAGCTGGTCGCATTGCCCTGCTGACCGCGGCGCCCCTGCCATTGTGGAACCTGATGGATCAAGTTCCCGGCGGCACTTTACCTTTCCTCCTGGACCTCGCGCAGTCGCTTGCCCCGCGCGCAAGTCACCCGAACGTAGTGGAGATCGGCCAGGAGATTGCGGTCGACCTTCCAGGCGCGCCGGCCGCCGTCGCTTTACTCGCGCCGGATGGCCGTCGCACTGTCCCCGCCGAGCCTGCCGAACCACTCAGCGGCGGACGTACACGCCTGCAAGCTCTCACCGAAGTTATCCTCCCCGGCCTTTGGACGATAGAGGCCGATCTGCTCGAAGCGGATGGCCTAGAGAGCCGACACGTTGAGCGGGTTGCGGTCAACCCGCCAGCCTCAGAATCGGATCCAACGCCCGCCAACAGCGAAGCCGTGCGCATCGCCTTGCCAGAAGGTAGCCAGCTAATCCGCGCCGGCGCTGAGTCGGCCTCGCTTGCCGAGACAAAAACTAGCGATGTGCGCCTTGCGCAGTGGCTTTTCTCGCTGATGGCCTTCTGCCTGATCGCCGAGACCCTACTCGCCACCCTTCTAGATCGGAGGCGCGGATGAACACGCTCGCGCTCTTGCTGTTCGAATCAGCAAACGTAACTGCAGCGGCATACGGACCGCTGCAATTCCGCCACGAACTACCGAGCTGGATCCTTGCGCTCGTCGTGCTGCCCAGCATTGCAGCAGTAGCCTTCCTCGCCTACCGCGGCCTTTCCCGCCCACGCCCATGGCGACGCACCCTCGCCCTCCTGCGCCTAGCCCTCTTCACGGTAGCGCTGTTCCTGCTGCTCGGCCCTTTCCTACGCGAACATGAAACACGCGTCGATCCCACTCCGCTGGCCATCCTGTACGACGACTCCGCTTCGCTGCAACGTGCCGATGGCGAAGGCGACCGAAAGCGTCTCGACATCCTGCGCGAGCTGGGAGGCTCTCCGGAACGAGCAGCACTGGAAGAACGCTACCAACTGAGTTACTACCGCTTTTCGGACCGAATCAGCCCAACTGCGGCGGATGGCAGCGCCATTGAAGGCCGCGGCAGCGTGACTGCCCTGGGCGATGCACTACTAGCCTATCTATCCGAACATCGCGGGCGACGCTTGCCCGAGACTGTGCTCATTACCGATGGTCGCGTTACTCAAGGAACTTCATTAGATGACGTCGCCTCACGCTTCGCCCGCGAAGGGGTACGCGTACATGCCATTGCGCTAGGCGACCCACGGCCAGCTCCAGACCTCGTACTGGAGCGCGTGCAAGTGCCAGACCTTATTTTGGCAGGCGACTCGGCCCTATTCACGTTGCGCCTGCGTGGCAACATATCGACTTTACCAGCCCCTGCGACTGTCACGCTGCACGATGAAAGTGGCGCCGAACTCACCCACGTGCGCATCAGTGAATGGGGTCCTGAAGGCGTACAGTTCGGTATGACAGTGACCCTCGAACGCCCAGGCACCTTCGGACTGCACGCGCGTGTCGAAGCTCTCGACGGCGAGTTGGCACTCGACAACAATCGTGTCGAGCTTCCGATTGAGGTCAAACCGGCCAAGATTCGCGTGCTCTACGTGGATGGCGAACCACGTTGGGAATATCGCTATCTCAAAAACCGTCTACTGCGCACAGAGAGTCGTTTTGAACGCGAGATCGAGTTGAACTGTTGGCTAACGAGCGCGTCTCGCGACTTCACACAAGAATCGACACCGAGGATCCCAGCACTGCGGCGCTGCCCGACTGAGGCCGAGGAGCTGCTCGAAAACTTTGACCTCATAATCATTGGTGACGTTGACCCCACGACGATCAGTCCGGACCCCTTAGATGGTCAGCGATTTGTCGATGCCGTCGCCACCTTTGTCGAACGTGGCGGCGGCCTACTCATGCTAGCCGGCCCAAGACATAACCCGGCGGCCTATCGTGGCACACGCATCGAAGCTTTGCTTCCTGTCGAACTCGGCCGCGAACCTGCGCGCGGCGATCTCCCATACCAGGCATTGCCGCCCATCGCAGCCAACCCGCATCCAGTAACACTCCTCGCAAGCACGCCCGAAGAGAATCGGCTGATTTGGGAAGCCGCTACCCCACTGTGGTGGTTCCAACCAGTGGAACGTGTGCGCCCAGGGGCACAGGCTTGGCTGGTGCACTCTGAACTTGGTAATGCAAACGGCCCCTACGTTATTGCAGCCAGCGCTTACTCGCCAGAAGGCTGGGTGGGATGGATCGGCACTGATGAAACCTGGCGCTGGCGTTTCCCGGAAGGCGAAACTCAACTGCAGCGATTGTGGCGTTCGGCCCTGCGCCACTTAGCAACGACTCGTCTGCGCGGTGCGCAGGGGCGTGCACGCCTCGATCTAGATCGCACGCAAGTCGAACTAGGAGAGTTCCTAACTGTAGAAGCACGCCTGCGCGACGATGCCTACGAACCGCTACAGCGTGAAGAAGGCGTACCCGCCTTCTTTGAGGAACAGGAAGATGCGCTACTGCTCGCTGCGGTACCCGATCAAGTCGGCACTTTCCGCGGCCGCTTCCGCGCAGCCGCCCTCGGCCCAAGCTCCATCTACCTAACAGCCTCGGATACGGCCGAAGGCGAAATTCTCGCTTCCGCCCGCTTCAATGTCACACTCCCGTCACGAGAAATGCGGGAAACTAGCCAGGACGAAGCTGCGCTAAATACCTTGGTGGAGGCGACGGGTGGTACGCTAACTCAAGCGAAAGACGCGGGAGATTTGTTCGCTCAACTCGACGGCCGCGAACGCCTCACGCGCCTGATCGCAAGTCACGATCGCCCACTCGACGGCCGTCTCCCTCTATTGCTTTTCCTCGGACTCGCAGCAGCGGAGTGGTTGTTACGCAAACGCCAAAACCTGTCTTGATCGCCTTCGTTTCCTGCGCCCTCTTGGCTTCGGTCGCGTCGCAAGAACCGACGCCAGATCCACAGCGTCAAGAAGTGACGGTCCCGGTAGACCGTGCCGTTGAAGAAGATCTCGCCACTGCACTTGAGTTCTTGCAACTGGAACAAGACGAAGCCGCGGTCGCGATTCTGCAACGCATCCTCGAGACCGATGCTGCCACCCTGGTACCTTCGCTGGAGGACTCCAATCTACTGGTAGGTGCAAGCGTCATCGCCCACGCCCTTCTCGGGGATCTAGATCACGAAGCACAGCGCCAGCGCGATGATTTCGTCGCACGTGTCGCTGAGCAGTCACTTGCCGAAGCACTCGATCCACCGGACCGACAAGCCCTGCAAGAACTCGCTGCTCACTATGTCGGATCCACCGTTGGTGACCGCGCGGCTCTGGCACTTAAAGATTTAGCGCTTGACCGTGGATTCTCGCTAGCCAGCGAAGGTGGTGGTGTGCTCGCGGCTCCATGGGTGGATTCGCTCGAAGACCCAGACCTGCCCCTAGTCGAAAGCCGCGGCTTGCGCCCGATGTGGCGCTTTGATTTCCGTGACCCTTCAATCGCGCAGACAAGTCGCGGCCACCGTATGACCTTTGGCGACGGTATCGGGTATCTGACTAACGGGGTGGAAGTTGCAGCCGTACGCTTGGGCGACGGCATGGTGCTTTGGAAATTCGAAGGCCCCCCCGGGTGGAAGGACCTCACTCAGGGTGAATTCCAAGAATTAATCGCTGGTGAGAATGAGGACTACTTGACGATCCCTGTGTTGGTCGACGGCATCCTGCTAGTCGTGCTACGTGAATCCTATGGGATCGGTCGTACGGACAAATTTGAACGCCGCCGCGGCTGGAACAACATCGATGTACGCCGCAAGTTGCCGGCACGCCGCCTCTATGCCTTCGATGCCAGCAATGGACACATGCTGTGGCGTACGGATCCACACTAGCTCGAGCAGCGCGACACCGAGCCACGTGGGTTGGTTAGCGCCCCACCTGCCGCCGCCTATGGCCGCGTCTTTCTGCCGACCTACGATGCGGTTGGGACCATTGACCTGAGTTTGCAAGCACTCGATCTCTACACCGGCCAACCACTCTGGCGCACCTTCCTCGTCAGCGGTCAGCAAGAAACGAACCTATTCGGCAATATCCTGCGCGAGATGGCCTCGCAGCCACCAATCTATGCCGACGGTCGCGTGTACTTTTCGACCAACCTCGGCGCCGTAGCCTGCCTGGACGCCGAGACCGGACAAGCCATCTGGACACGTCGTTACACCCGTTCGCGCGTGCGCACCTACCAGAACGGCATGGAGTCAGTGCGCGACGAAACCTTCGCCAATACCTTAATCGCACAGGATGAAACACGACTCTTGGTCGCTCCGGCCGACGGCGAAACCGTCTTCCTGCTTAACAAAGAGGATGGACGCATGCTGGCACACTGGCCGCATCGCTCCAATCAGTTTGGCGAGTTGCGCACCCTGGCAGGCGTGACCGATCAGGGCGCGTGGTTCCACGGCACTCACATGTCCTTTCTGCCCTTTCCAGACGAGAGGGCTCCTCATCAGATGTCAGAACCGTTATTCACACGGAACGGCATTCCTGCCAGCCGTCATGGTGCAGCACTCGCACGCGGAGAAATCCTAGCTCCCAGCCTCGGCGCCGTCGAAATTCTTGACCCACGCAACCTCCGCCCGTCGGCACGCCTAAAGGGAATCGGCACGCGTGGTATCGAAATGGGCCCGCTACAAGTGGCCCCCGGACTGGCCTTTGTGCTGCGCCCCGGTGGCATCACCGCTTTCAGCTCCCCTGATGCGATCTTGAAGAGCCTCGCACGCAGCAACTGGGATTCGAAAACGGTCGAGCGGCTGCTCCCCTATCTCGAAAGCGTGGACCTCAGCGATCCGGCCACAGCAAGTAAGGTTGCTGAACGCGCGCACAAACTGGCCGAAAATGCTCCCAACGCTGAGCTAAGCGAACGACTGACGATGGTGGCTGCGCGCGGATCCTTAGTTGCCGGCCAGGGCAATGATGCTCTCACCTTACTCATTTCGGTACTCGAATCACGCTCGGATCCGCGCAAGGTGCGCGCCGCCGAATTGGCGCTCGATGTTATCGAGCGCACTGATCCCACCCATAAAGCCATGAACTCGGTGCTGGCGATCCTCGAAGCTGACTCAAATCGTCACGTACTACGCTTCGATGGAAGCCTTGAGCCCAAGGGACTTGCGCTCGCACGCGCACGCGTATTACAAGCCGGCAAGCGCGACTTCGGCAGTGAAGCGCACCTCGATGCTCTACTAAGCCTCCTGACGCAAGAAGGCCTGGAGACTGCGCGTCAAGGTGACTTGAACTTGGTGGAGTGGGCGCGACTGCAGGTGCAGAGCGTGCTCCGCGATCCTCAGCTGGCTAATCGTATCGAACGTCGTGCACAGATCGCCTTTGACACTGAGCCGCCAAATGACAGCCTGATGCAGCGATTTGCAGGCACGGATACAGCTTGGAAATGGCTGCGCAATAGGGCACGTACGATAGGTAATGACCGTGCTTCGGCACTATTACTAGCGAGTTGGCTACGTCGCTACTCGTGGCCGCAGGCGCAGAACAATGATTTTGAGTTGATCCCAACTGATCTACTCGTCGGCTCAGATCCAATCAGCAAACTGCCAGCCGGACTTGAACCGCTCGCTCAACTCGAATTAGGCACGGCTCGCTTGCTCGACTTCGACATCTTTGATGGACGTCTCATCGTGCTCGCACAATCAAATGTGAATAGCTACCTAGTTGAGCTGAGTGCCGACGATCAGTATCAAGGTAAACCCTTCCGTCTCGCCGAAACGCGCGCTTCCCTGCCTGACCTGCGTGGACGCTCTTTCGTGCACACACAAGGGGCTGCACTCATGCTCGGTGACCGCTGGCTGAACCTCCCACTCCGCGATGGTCAGCGCGAAGAGCATACCCTGTCCGGTCGCGTGCAAAATGCGCTGCGCCTTGGCCAACTGGTCGCACTGCTCTGTGCGCGTGGCGATGGCGGCATCGAACTTGAAGTGCGCGACCTCGAAACGGCGACACGCCTACTTAGCCTTCCATTACCCTTGCGCGACGATCGCTTCCACACCATGGCGTGGAAAAACGATCGCCTGATGGTGCTCCAAGACGGCATGGCAAAAGCGCTTGAAGTGCCGATCTTCACCAACGGAGAAATTGAAGAGATCCCTTTGATCAACGGTCCTAGCACGCATCAACTCGAGCGAATGATCCCACTCGAAGACGGTCTAGTACTACCTTACTCCAGGCACGGGCAGAAGCTGCTTTGGCTTCTACGCCAAGGAAAGCAAGAGGCTCTGCTCCAGCGTCCGCAACACGACCTGCGCACCTTCCGCGCACCGACAGGCTTTGGCTGGCTGCAATCGCCATTGGCGCCGGATCCAGGTCGCGACGAAGGGCCGGTTCTCTACTGGAGTGGCAAGTCTGAACGCTCTGGCCGCCAGCTCCCCTTCGGCGACGCCGAGACGCGCTTCCCGCAACTTGAGAGCTACTCACGTGAACGTGAGGACTTCGCCACAGACTACCTGCTAACGGCTCGCGCCCACGGCCAGAGTGGGACCGAAATCAGCGCCTGGCATCTACCGGCTAGCGGTGACCCAATCAGCTCTTGGACTCTTCCGCTTGCAGATATTCCATTCGAACGCCTTGTCGGTCGCCTTCCCGCCCCGATCGCGAGTGACGCTGGTTGGCTGATTCCACTGAAGTTGTTGAACTCACGCACTACAGCGCCAAGGCTGATCCTGCTACTAGTCACTAACGAAGGGAAACTGCGAAGCCGCCTTGAACTCGAGGCTCCCGGGAACTCGAGCTTGCGCATTCAACCAGCCCTGGGCAACGGCTACGCTGCGCTTCGTCACGAATCTCGCTTGTACCTACTCGGAGGCGAATGATGCTGGCGAATCTGCTACTCACTTTCATCACCCTGGCCCAAGAATCGGAGCTGAAGCCGGCCACTCTGACTCAGGCAGCGGTAGTCAGCAAGCAAGAATTACCCGCTTCGCAGCAACAGGTCCTTTCGGCGCAGGGTCTTCGTGCCGCCGAGCACGGCCTAAAGTTTCTGGCCGATCATCAGCTCGACGACGGCTCGTGGCCCGGCGATGTCGGCTACAAGCTGGAGGACGGCTACCGCGTCTGGAATCAAAGTTCGGCACATGTCGGCGTGACAGCATTGGCCGGCATGGCCTTCCTAGCCGGCGGCCATGTACCGGGGCGCGGACCCTATGGCGAAGCCGTCGAGAAATCGGTGGACTTTATTCTAAAGCAAGTGCGACACGACGGATACATCACGACTAATGAAACCAGAATGTACTCGCATGCCTTCGCCACGCTTTACCTAGCTGAGATATACGGCATGAATCAGCGCGAAGACGTGCGACAGGCTCTACAAAAGTCAGTCGACCTCATCGTCACCAGTCAAAATAAAGATGGAGGTTGGCGCTATCAACCCCATGTTGCCGACGCTGATATGTCAGTAGCTGCCTGCCAAGTCATGGCACTACGTGCCGCACGGAATATCGGCGTGCAGGTGCCGCGCGAAACTATCGACCGTGCGGTTAAGTATGTACGTGACAGCGCGGTGCGTGAAGATGACTCCGTCTACCTTTCCCCCTACTCAGAGCCTGGCATGTTCCGCTATCAGCCAGAACAGCGATCGCGCGCTTCTGAACCCCTCACCGCCGCGGGCATCACTATCCTGCACGGAGCGGGTGTTTACGCCGATGCAGACATCGAGCGTGGCATGCAGGTACTCGACCGTCGCCTCGAGAGCTTCTCGAAGAGTTACGGGCTGCGTTACGACGGGCACTATTACTTCTATTACGGACACTACTACGCGGTGCAGGCCTATCACATTGTGGGCGGAAAGCGCTACCGCGACTACTTTCGCATGATCGAAGATGTGCTACTACGCATGCAGCACGAAGATGGCTCGTGGCCGAATCGCATTGGCCCTGGGGCGGTGTACGGCACCGCCACTGCCTGCCTGATCCTCCAGATTCCAAAGGAATACCTACCGATTTTCCAACGTTGAGCGAATTTCGTCGTTTCCCCGGCATTCGCCGCCTGCTCGCGATCTTTGAACGCAGGTTGCTTAGCCTGTTACTGCTCTACGGGACTGGACGCACCTTGGTCTCGCTAACGGCACTACTACTGGCCCTGTTTGCGCTAGACCGTCTCTTTGACCCTCCTACCTGGTTTCGCCTAGCACTACTCGCACTCGCAATCTACGCCGCTGGAAAAGCGGCCTTCCATGCACTCCTAATCCCACTACGCGAACGGCCTAGCCCAACCGACTTAGCTGCGCTACTGGAACGCCATCACCCAAACATGCTCGACCTACTTACGACTGCCGTCGAAGTGGATCGAGCGCACCCCGGCGAATCAATACAGCTGAAAGAAGCTGCGGCTCAGGAAGCCGAACGACGCCTCGCGGAAATCGATCTACGAGCAACGGCGCCCAGTGGCGCAGCGCGTCGCAGTATGTTGCGCGGCATGGGGTGCATCGCAGTGCTTTTCGCTCTAGCCTGGCTACGCCCCGCAGATACCAGGATCTTCTTCGATCGCTTACTTGGTGGTACCACGCCTTGGCCAAAGGCGACCGAACTACTGCTGCTGTCCCCGTATGCAGCAGGCGAGGAGCTCAATCTCAAAGAAATCACCCGCGACCTCTACCGCTTGCAAATAGCACAAGGCACTGCGTTGACAATACGAGTGCACGCCGAGGGCGACGTACCGGAGCAAGTATTTGCAAACGGCCCGCGCGGTCGACGCGCCATGCAGAAGCTCGGCGATAGTGAATTTGTACTACACCTACCCGCTCTAGATCGCGACGAAGAGTGGACTTTCGTCGGCGGTGACGACGACGACGGCATTCCCAAGCTGCAGCTGGCCCCGGGTTATGCGCCACTGATCAGCAATTGGACGGTCACTGTAGCTCCACCGAGCTACACCGAGCAAACCCCCTACGAGTCCAGTGCGAGCGAGTTTCGCGTACCACAGGGCAGCTCTCTGTCGGTGGAATTCACCGTCGATCTACCGGCGGCTGAAGTCAGCCTACACGCGCTGGATGGTGAGCGGCAGAGCCTGACTGCGAGAGCGAATGGCAGCTATCAGTTTGAACAGCAAGCCGACCACTCCGGTGAGCTGGCGCTCGAACTGGTGGGTCACGACGGATTCCGCAACGCGAGTGCGGCAGTTCTGCGCTGGCAAGCAGAACCAGACTCCAAGCCCAGCTTACGCTTTCTCTTCCCCTCGGGTCGCTGGACGACGGTAGTCGGAGGCGAAGTCCCACTGGCACTCGAAGCCAGCGACGATTACGGCCTTCGTGAACTAAGAATCGCGGAAGACAATTCAGAAAAGTCGTGGGAAATCGCCCTCGATAGCGATCGCCTACGCGTGCTGCATAACTAGCTTCGCATGGTGCCACTGCCTTCTGCTGAGACTTTAGGAGCGGATTTCCGAATTCGCTACTCAGCCGAAGCTTTCGACTTTGCCTCACCACTTCCGCAACGCGGGGAAGCACACACGCCGTGGATCGTCGTACTCTCCCCCACCTCCTTCGAAGAGCAGCTGAGCGAACGCATGGTGCGTGTGCGCGAGCGTATCGAGGATCTGATTAATCGATTGGAACCTATCCTCGAAGAACGCGCGGGAAGCCAGCTGGCACCGATGGCGCGACGCATAGATCGTGAACTCGAAGGTCTGACGTTCGAGCTGGAACAGGCGCTGCTAGAACGCATCTACGCAGACTTGGACCGCGGCACGGGCGCACTACGACCCATCGCAACCCAGCTACTCCTAGGTGGGCCACCAGTACCGGGAGCCACAGTCGAGGTATTCGAGGCCCCAGGCTTGCCTCCGATCCTAGACCGCTCGGCGCTACTACTGGGACTGGCCAGTAAACTCGATCGGGTCGGCAACGGCCCAGCCCGCGATCTCCGCGAAGCGGCACTGGCAGTGGAAAACCCGCTACCGGCAACCCAAAAACTAAAGGCGGACCTAGAAGCGGTCCTCGACGATTTATTGGCCTGGGAAGACTTCCAGTCTGCGGTCGATCTGCTCAGAGGCCTCTTGGACCGGCAGCGGGGCCTCTATCTTCGTACACAGGAAGCCTCTGGCCGATAAGTTGGAATGATGCGCCTGCCGCCACTCTTTGTGCTCGGAAGCCTGGCTGTCTTGCTCCTCGCAAGACCCGCCGCCGCTCAAGATCCGGTCGAGTTCGGGCGCCTTTCGACCGACCAGAAGCAGCTCGCCGAGCAGGTTCGTCGCCTCGAAAAGATTCTGCTGACCTTGGAAGGGCGCGAGCGCGCAGAAGGCGCCGAATCGCGCGCCGGCCTACTTAAGCAGGCACGTGAAAAACTCATCCAAGGAGCCCAAGAACGCCCGCTCGCCTTGGTCTTGGAAGAGGTCGCTCTCGACCTCTCTGAACTGCGTGCGGGCTCCGCCCTTGAACGCCAGGCAGAGTTGATTCTTTTCCTCGAAGAGCTGCTTGACTTTCTACTCGAAACCGAGCGTCGCGAACAAGTACAGGATCTGATGGAGGCCGCCCGACAACGCGAAGCCGAGTTACGTGCACTCGCGGATCGTCAAGCCGAACTGCGCGCGCAGACAGAAGACCTCCAAGAACGCGAAGCCCTGGCCGGTGAGGTGGATGAAGAAACGCGCCAGCGACTCGCCGAAGCCCAAGCTGAGCTGAACGAAGACATACGCGCCGCTGCGGCCGAGTCAGAAGGTAGCAACGCGGGTAAACAGCGGACTGAGAATGCTGCCGAAGAAGGCGAGCGAGCGGAGTCCGAACTACGCAGCGAGAATTCATCGGAGCAGACCTCTAGCAAGTCGATTGATTCGGATTCTGAAACCAACGAAGAATACCGGCAGAGTGAGCAAGGCGAACGCAATCCTGGAGAACAAGACAAGCGTCAGCCAAACCAACCCAATGGGGAACAGGGTGGGGATCAAAGCCCAAACGAAGAGGGCGCACAGAATCCCAGTGAACAGTCCTCGCAGCCAGACGAAGAAGAACAACGGTCACCAGGCGAGCAGCGACCAAGCCAGGAAGACTTCTCCGAACGCAAGCGTGGTCAGCAGCAACAGCAGGGTCAGTCACCACGCGACCCACAGCAACGCCAAAAAGAGCTAGAGCGGGCTGAAGAAGCGCAGCGCCGAGCTGAAGAAGCCCTGGAACGTGCTACTGAGGAAGCCGCTGAGGAGGCCAAACAACTCGAAGGTGTCGACGAGCTGGAAACGCTAGTAAACGTGCTAGAGAAGTGCCAAGAACTGCAAGCTCGCCACGAACGCGTAATGCTGGATCTCGGCGATCTTGTCGCCTCACTGCAAGGCGCCTCACGTGTGCCACGCAGCGCACGTGTACGCCTGCGCAACTGGGCAACCGAGCAACGCGCACTGGCCGATGAAGCCAACACTCTACTTTTCGAAATCCGCGAAGCCGGTGCTGACAGCTTCCCCTTCTTGATGCGGAATCTGGTCGATGACCATGGCCTTCTCGCCAAACGTATCGGCCCGCCACGCTACCGAGCCGATATTGCAGCGATTGAAATGGGCGGTCGTATTCAGCGCGACTGGCAACGGCTGATTGACGCAATCGAGACCGAAGCCAATCGCCTGCGAAATCAGATCGAACAACCAGAACAGTCGGAAGAGGATGGCGAAGGCTCTCAACCCGAACGGGAAAATAATGAACCTTCGCCGCTCGTCAGCATCGCAGCTGAAATCCAGGTACTGAAGCTGCTGCAGTCAGACCTCCTGGAGCGCATGCAATCGCTACAGCATCGCCGCAAGCTTTTAGCTGAAGCCGGCATTTCACTCGATGAAGACGACGTGGCTGAACTGGAAGCCCTGGTGCAACGCCAGAAGCGCCTACGCACACTGTTCGAGAGCATCCTCGAACGCCTACAAGAGCCCGAAGACAGCGGAGAGGAAATCTAATGAGGTCACTCTGGATCACTCTTAGCCTCTGCGCCCTACCTAACGCTACGCTCGCTCAAGAACCCCAAGAGCCAGAAATCGGTGCGCCAAGTCAGCCGGGCATGGAAGAAGTACTCGAAGCCATTGAACAAGTCCGACAGACCTTTGTCACAGTCGATAAAGCCTGGACTGAAATGCGAAGCGCCGTTGACGATGCAATAGTCATTGGTAGCGAATCTGATCCGCAAGCAGTCGAAGACAAGTTGGCGACGGGCTTAGCCGCTTCGGAACAGTTGATCAACGACCTGGAGAAGTTGCTCGAACTCCTGCCAGAAAGTGATCAACAACAACAGCAACAGCAGCAGCAACAACAGCAACAACAACAGCAGCAGCAACAGCAACAGCAAGAATCGGATCAGCAGAACCAGGACGAAAACGGTGATGACCTCAACCCAGATGACGTCGAAGGAAACCGTCAGGCTCAGCAACCAGCTCCGGGCGACACCCTTCCCGATGCGCCACCCATCTTCCTTGCGCCGGGCTCGAGCGGAGGCTCGTGGGGCCACCTACCCCCCCGCCTACAGCAGACTCTGCAGAACTCACAGGCGGAAGATCTGCCGTTGCGCTATCGCGGACTGCTAGAGCAATTCCACAAGCGCCAAGCGCGCAACTAAACGCTTACTAGTCGTCGAGATAAGCCTTCGCCGTCTCGACGTAGTGCGGAATCGAATGCGCCATGAAGGCGCGCTCCTTCTCACTGATTTCGCGCACCGCGCGCGCCGGCACGCCAGCCATAAGCGTGTTCGGCGGCACCTCAGCGTTTTCTTTTACCAGCGCGCCAGCCGCAATCACCGCGCCAGCGCCGATCTTGACACCGCCGAGTACGGTCGCACCCATGCCGATCAGTACGCCATCTCCCATTTCCACGCCGTGCAGAATGGCCCCGTGCCCAATGGTGCAATCCGCGCCGATGCGCTGTGGAGCATCGGTGTCGCAGTGGATCACCGAATTGTCCTGCACATTGGTACGTGGCCCAATCGAGATCGGCGCATCATCGCCCCGGATGATGACGCCAAACCAGACACTAACGTCCTCGGCCAAAATAACATCGCCCGTCACGATCGCATTTTTCGCAACATAGGCTCCTCCGGGAACGCGCCGCATCAGGCCCGCACGCGGCATCGGGAA
>JAKVCF010000150.1 GCA_022447335.1 Planctomycetota bacterium
GATCCGGCCGAGTCGGGGCACAGTTGAGCTTTTTGGACTTCCTGTCTCACCAGGTCGACCGGAAGTCTTCGCCA
The DNA here is from genome assembly GCA_022447335.1 of Planctomycetota bacterium. Lineage (GTDB taxonomy): Bacteria > Planctomycetota > UBA1135 > UBA1135 > UBA1135. Next base: position 75 of record JAKVCF010000150.1, read on the forward strand.
AGATCGGCTACGCGCCCGGCGACGACATCCATTTTGAGACCGAACGCGCCGTAGACTTCCTCACACTGATCGCCAGCCTTGGCGGCGATTCACGGGCTGAGTCCGTGCGACGAGCCGATGAGGCGCTCGACGAAGTTGGCCTGCTGGATGCACGCAAAAAGCGTTTGAATAGCATGTCTAAGGGCATGCGCCAGCGCGTCAAAGTCGCGCAGGCTCTACTTTTCGACCCACAGCTACTGCTGCTCGACGAGCCATTAAACGGCATGGATCCTGTAAGCCGTCGGCACACACTTGACCTCGTGCGCCGCTTCGGCGCCGAAGGGCGCACCGTGGTACTGGCCTCACATGTGCTGCATGAAGTCGAAGCCGTAACCGACCATCTGGTGCTAATCCACCACGGACGCCTACTAGCCGAAGGGCGTCTTGGAGAGATCCGCGAACTGGTCGACCGCAAGCCTCGCCGCTTAGTGCTGGATGGATCAAATCTGCGCGGACTCGCCGCACAAGTGCTGTCCGATGAACTAGTCACTGGCATTTCCTTCGAGGCCGACGGACGCCTTGCGCTCGAAACCCGCGAACTGGGCAATCTACTCGACCGTCTCGGACACCTTGGTTCCGCAGGCCAGATTGACAGCCTTGACGTCGAAGATCAAAACTTGGAAGCCGTATTCGACCTACTAGTCGGGGAGATCGCATGAGCACCTCCCACAACGCCAGCATCGCTGCCATTCGAGCTCTACGCAGCTATGCGATCCGACGCCGCCTGATTGGCCTGCACATCCTGCCATCGCTCGCTGTAGCCCTCGTGCCCTGCCTAGTCGCCGCCGTGGCAGTTTCGGTGGGCGACATCCCCTCTCCCTTTGAGCTTTACGGCAATTTCATTGTGCCCATGACGATCTACTTCGTCGTGCCATTCGTAGCAATGTTTTCGGTGCTACCCCTGCTAGGCGAGCTCTATGACAACGGCGCGATCGGATACCTATATACGCGACCTGCACCACGTTGGGCTCCATTACTCGGCATCTATCTAGGCGCTTGCTTAGCCATGCTCCCAGTGCTGGCCATTGCCGCCTTCGGGCCAGGGCTAATTCTTCTGCCAGCCGATGACTCGCCTGACTTTAGTGCTTGGATCAATCGCATCCTCGGTCTGACGAGCGTGCTCACACTTGGTGGGATCTCCTACGGCGCCGCCTGCCTTTTCTTCGGCGTATGGTCGCGCCGCGCGATTATCTGGAGTGTAATCGCACTGATCGGCTGGGGCGTGATCTTTGGCGGCCTACCCGGCAATATGCGCAACACCTCTCCACACCGCTATCTGATTGGCCTGGCTAAGGATTGGTGTGATGTGGAGAACACCTGGACTGGCATGTTCGTACCCGATCCAGATCCACCCAGTGTGATGACCTCCCTGCTGGTGCTCGCAGGCGCCACTTCAGTGTTCTTCGTGCTATCCGCTCACGCCGCCAAACGACGCGACGTGCTTTAAGAAGGATTAGCTTTCTTCTTTGTCGCTTTCTTCTTTGTCGCTTTCTTCTTTGTCGCTTTCTTCTTTGTCGCTTTCTTCTTTGTCGCTTTCTTCTTACGAGCAGGGCCTCCCTCGCGCGGCTTAAACTCAAATCCGTGACGACCGTTCGGCTTGCGCACTAAGCGAGCCGTAAAGGCACGGCCTTTACGCGAAATGAAGTCCTCAATCCAGTCAGTGTGGGCTGGGGATTCATCGAAATAAGACTTGAGGTCAGCACGCGTCATTTCGCGCTTGCAGACGGTCCGCGGCATCTTGAGACCACAACCCTTTTCTGACCCTTCGTTTCTACACTCGAAATGCGTGGGCGTTTCGACGATATGCCCCTCGCCGCACTTCGGACAAATGACGTAATAGGAATCGTCAACCTGGTAAGACACTAACTCAGGAGCGACCGCGCCGTCGTCATCGCCACCTCGGTAGTCTTTGACTGGCTCAAACTCAAGTTTGAGCTCATCGTTAAGACGAATGCGCCCCGCATAAGTCTCTCCTCGCATACTCACAAATCCATCCAGCGGACCGCTATCGCGATCGACAAGCAGTTTCTCTACCACCGGACGGTTGAGATAACGGCCACGAAACTCCTTCCAGATCGTGAATCCGCACTCTTCAGGGTCCACCGTCGCAACCGACCACTCTTTCGCGCTCTTAGCTGGCATCGCACGACTTACCGCCTCTTCGAGCTTCTTTAAAAAATCCTCGACCGGCCCAAACTCAGCACGCTTGGCACGCACGACACCATTTGTGCGCTTAGGAAGTGCCTCGACCTCGTCCCCCCCTTCGAGCTTGGATACTGCCATAGCAATCTGATCACAAAGTTCGGGCAACGGCACATCAGCCTCCTTGCCCAACCCTTTTATGGTCACCGCAAAAGTGTCACCTTCCGCCTCCTTCGAGCAACCATATCCCTTTAGACCTTCCATAATTGGCTCAGAGTCGCGAGGACAAGTGCCGACTGGTTCCTCCCCACGGAAAAGCTCCTCGTAAGAGAAGTTGCGGATCTTGCCAGCAAAGTCGCGCACTCCGTGGACGACCTTTTCCATGTAACTATCCGGATCCTGTTTACCCTCCTCCACGAGGTGGAGCTGAGCCTCCATATCCGCAGTCAAGTCAGCCTTCGCCAGGTTGTTAATACGTAGGCGCTCGAGAAAATCAATTAGCGTGATCCCCTTCGCCGCGGCGCGGAGTGTTTTTCCACTGCGCAGTACATAATTCTTTGCTATCAGCGATTCGATGGTATCCGCACGCGTAGCTGGTGTGCCCAACCCGCTCTGCCGCAGACTAGCGAGATCCTCTTGATCGTCTACCTCGTCGAAAGCGTCGAGATCGAGGTCTGTAGCCGTCTCCATAGCCTTGAGCAAGCTAGCCTCGGTGTAGCGCTTGGGTGGGCGTGTCTGATCGGCCTCGAGCTCGAGACCTGCCACCTTAGCCCCGGCCTCCTGACCGGGATCCACACCTAAATCGCCCAGCAATTCCGAGGGCGACGGCCGACGGTCCACAAGCTGCCAACCGGGAATGACCATCCGATTGGATTCGGTAAAGAAGCTTGGTGGCCCTTTAACTTCCTCAGGGAGCACGCTCGGATCCGAAACTTGAGCCACGGACTCACGCACCACCTTCTGCCAAGTGCTAGGCCCAAGAAAGGCCGCCAGGAAGCGGCGCAGCACCAGCTCAAAGATCTTGGCGTCGTCGCCGCCCAACGGCGTGGATGGCCAGCTACCAGTAGGGATAATCGCGAAGTGGTCACCTACGCGAGCATCGTCAAAGTGACGACTAGTGTTTTTCAACCCGTCTTTCTGCAACTGCTGCGCTGCTTGTGAAATAGCTTCCGAGCGTTGACCCTCGGAGAAGGCGCCTTCATCGACTGCACCTCCAGCCAATGCCCCAACCAACTCGTCGACCTTTCCGCGGTAGTCATTGGGCAACGCATTACTATCCGTACGCGGATAAGTTAGGACTTTGTGACCTTCGTAAAGACGCTGTGCAGCCTGCAGGGTACGACGCGCCGACATGCCGTAACGTGAGTTCGCTTCCTTCTGTAACGAAGTCAGCTGATAAAACATGGGCGGCTTGCGAGAGCTCTCACTGACCTTCTCTGTCACGACAACCGGTCGCCCTTCGCAAGCTTCGCGCAGCGCGCGCGCAGCCTCTTCGTTCCAGACTTTCTCATCGTCCTTGCCGGTACGCGTACGACGGTACTGGGCCACATAACTTTGGCCATTCGCTTCAAAATGACCTTTCAGACGCCAAAAGGGAACTGGCACGTGTGCAAGGACCTTCAGCTCGCGATGCACAAGCAAGGCCAGAGTGGGCGTTTGCACACGGCCGGCCGACCAGACGCCGCTTTCGCGGCGCCCCTTGAGACGTTTGGTAATACCACGCGTGGCATTGATCCCGATCAGCCAATCAGCCTCGGCGCGACAATAAGCCGCGGCACTCAGCCCTGCATACGATTCCTCTGACTTCATTTCCTCGAAAGCCGAGCGAATCGCACCATCGGTCATCGACTGCAGCCAGAGACGAAAAACGGGCTTCTCCACGCCGATGTAGCCCTTGATCTCACGGAAGATCAGTTCGCCCTCGCGCGCGGCATCGCAAGCGTTAACAATGCTCTGCACCTCGGATCGCTGCGCCAATTTGCGGATTAGACGCAACTGCTTAGTCATGCCGCTGCGTGCTTTGCGCTGGAAGGGCGCAAGCACCGCTCCCGAGGCACCAGAGGCACGGCCCGGCAAAATGGGCAACGAATCAAGCAGCCAGGCCGAGAGCTCTGGGGAATAGTCCTCAGGCTCCTTGAGCTCAAGTAGGTGACCAATAGCCCAAGTGATGACGTGCTCTGGGCCTTCCCAGTAACCCTCGTTCTTCTCAAACTTCCCGGGCAGGACGCGTGCTAGATCTCCGGCGACGCTCGGTTTCTCGGCGATAATCAATTGCATGACGGTACTCATCCCGGCTTACCCGGGGACTGGTGAGCTCGCGACCCCGTGAATCCATGAGGAAGCGATGCTTGAGGCGGAGGGTACCCGGGCGACCGAAGAGGCTCAAGCCGTGGCCGCCCCTTAGAGAGCCCCGGCGACTCAAAAAACCCTTGATCACCAGGGTTTATCGCAATTCTTGCGAGAAATATGCCCAATTATCTTTAGCTTGCCAGAAGACTTGGCCGATGCTTCAGATGGAGCCATCGCCATGAACGACAAGCCTCTACCCCTCTTAGAAAGCATCTCCGCCGTCTTCGGCGTGGCCATCGTGACCCTGCTTGCCGCGATCCCCTCTGCAGGGGC
>JAKVCF010000151.1 GCA_022447335.1 Planctomycetota bacterium
GATCTGCATTGCGAAGTGGAGTCGAGCCTCCTTGGCGGCGTGCGTGTCACGCTTGCCGGTACCCGTTACGACGGCTCCGTTCGGGGTCGTCTGGATCAAATAACCCGTCGTCTAGCGGCAGCCGAACTCGGCTGAGACATATCGGGCTCCCCCGCAGTTCTGAAGAACCAAACATCCCATGGAACTTCATCCTTCCGAAGTCACTTCGGTCCTGAAGCGCGAGATCGAAGGCTTTGATGCCTCGGCCTCCACGTCGAAGGTCGGACAGGTCTTGCAGGTGGGCGACGGTGTCGCCCGTGTTTACGGCCTCGACGACTGCATGATGTCCGAGCTTATTGAGTTTCCCGGCGGGGTGATGGGCATGGCCCTGAACCTCGAAGAGGACAACGTGGGCTGCGTGCTCCTCGGTGACGCTACTTCCGTGAAGGAAGGCGACACCGTGAAGAGTACGGGGCGCATCATCTCGGTTCCGACTGGCGATGCCATGCTTGGCCGTGTGGTCGACGCATTAGGCAAGCCGCTTGATGGCAAGGGTGGCATCGAAACCACTGACGCTGACCTGCGGCCGATCGAGCAGACTTCGCCGACTGTTGTTGAGCGAGAGCCGGTTGCTGAGCCGATGCTTACCGGTATTAAGTCGATTGATGCCATGATCCCGGTGGGCCGCGGTCAGCGCGAGCTGATCATTGGTGATCGCCAAACGGGTAAGACAGCGTTGATTATCGATGCGATCATTAATCAGAAGAACTCGGGCGGGGGCGACCCCAGTAACCCCGAGCAGGTGATCTGCATCTACAACGCAGTCGGTCAAAAGCAGTCGACTGTGGTGGATGTGCAGCGCCGCCTCGAGGAGGCGGGTGCAATGCCCTACACAATCATCGTGAACGCTGCGGCTTCAGAGGAAGCCTCGATGCAGTTTCTCTCGCCATACTCGGCGACGGCTATGGCCGAGCGTTTCCGTGATGCGGGTCGCCACGTGCTGATCGCTTACGATGATCTGACCAAGCAGGCTTACGCCTACCGTCAGGTCATGCTTCTGCTGCGTCGCCCGCCGGGGCGTGAAGCCTACCCGGGTGACGTATTCAACCTGCACAGTCGTCTGTTGGAGCGCTCGGCAAAAGTTGCAAGCAACGCGCACGAACTGAACCCTGAAAAGTACTCGCTGGGCGGTGGATCGATTACTTCATTGCCGGTCATCGAGACGCAGGAGGGTGACGTGTCGGCGTACATTCCGACCAACGTGATTTCGATTACCGACGGCCAAATTTTCCTCGAAGCTAATCTTTTCTTCTCGGGTGTTCGCCCTGCTGTGAACGTCGGCATTTCGGTATCGCGCGTGGGTGGTGCGGCGCAAACTCCAGCGATGAAGAAAGTGGCCGGTGGCTTGCGTATCAACTTGGCGCAATATCGTGAGCTCGAGGCTTTTGCGCAGTTCGGATCGGACCTCGACGCGGCGACGCAAGCGACTTTGAATAGGGGTGCTCGCCTAGTCGAGATTCTGAAGCAGGGTCAGTACAAGCCGCTCAAGAACGCTGAGCAGATCGTTCAGATTTTCGCTGGCACTTCGGGCATGCTCGACGAGGTCGCGGTGGACCGTGCGCCAGCCTTTGTTGAAGGCTTCGCCGAGTACATGCAGGCCGAGTGCGCCGATGTCATGGAGCAGCTCGATGGCTGGAAGACCAAGTGGAGCGATGAGCTCAAAGACAAAGTTCAAGCCGCCTGCGAGAAGTTCAGGGCACAGTTCGTCTAAGACTAGTAGCTAAGCCGTGGCCAATATTCGCGATCTTCGTCAGCGCATTACCAGCGTCGGGAACATCCAAAAGATTACCCGCGCCATGGAGATGGTGGCGACGACCAAATTGCGGCGCTTCCAGGAGCACACGGTGGCGGCGAAGCCTTACACCCATGAGATCGAAGAGCTGGTCCGTGGTTTGTCTGGCGCGGTGGCTTCCGAGCCCGAGTCTGCGGGCGATGCGGCGCCACTGTTTTCAGCTCCGAATCCGGATGCGCCCGTCGGCGTTCTGCTCATCGGCTCTGATCGCGGTTTGTGTGGTGCGTACAACGCCAGTATCCAGCGCGCTCTTGAGGAATACCTCGACGGGCTGCGCGCGGATGGGCGCGAGTTTCGCCTTTACGTGATCGGTCGCAAAGCTATGGACCATGCTAAGCGCATGAACTACACCGTCGAAGGTTACTTTGACACGGTGAACCTTGAAGCGATTGACTTCAGCGAAGCGGCTGCTGTCAGTAACGCTCTTGTTTCTGCCTTCCGAGGGGGGCAGCTCTCCGAACTTAAGTTGGGATTTACCAGCTTTGTCTCAATGGTGAAGTACGACCCGAAGGTCGTAACTTTCCTTCCGATCGCGCCGGCTGAGGCCGATGGCCCTGCCAGTGACGCGATTCTCGAACCGGGTGGCCCGGAGCTTCTAGGTCGCCTTGTTCCCCGTTACCTCGAAACGCGCATCTACCACGCGCTGCTCGAGTCCGTGACTTCTGAATATGCTTCGCGTCGTTTCGCTATGAAGAATGCGACGGACGCGGCCGGCGATATGAAGAAGGATATCACGCGTCTCTATAACCGAGCGCGTCAAGCCAAGATCACCGCAGAGATCACCGAGATCGTTTCCGGCGCGGAAGCGCTCTGATTCTCCAGATAGCCTGAACCATGAGTTCCCAAGGATCCATTAAGCAGATCTTCGGTCCCGTCGTCGACGTGAGTTTCGATGAGGGCCTCCCTGCCATATACGAGGCGATTAAGATCCCGCGTGAAGGCGATGTTGATCTGACCCTCGAAGTTGCCCAACATCTCGGTGATGACATGGTGCGTTGTATCGCTATGTCTTCGACCGACGGCTTGCGCCGTGGCATGCCAGCCAATGCGACCGGAGCTCCGATTAGCGTTCCGGTTGGCGAAGTCACCACCGGTCGTGTTTTCAATCTCCTCGGTGAGCCACTCGATTCGAAGCTCAAAGGTGAGGTTGACGCCGAGGAAACTTGGCCGATCCATCGACCAGCTCCGGCATTCGACGAGCAAGAAGCGGTTTCTCAGGTATTTGAGACCGGGATCAAGGTTGTCGACTTGCTGTGCCCCTTCGCTATGGGCGGGAAGATCGGCCTATTCGGTGGTGCCGGTGTCGGCAAGACCGTGCTGATTCAGGAGCTGATTCGAATCACGGCAGTGGAGAAAGGCGGTTTCTCGGTCTTCTGTGGTGTCGGGGAACGTACTCGCGAGGGTACGGACCTTTGGATCGAAATGACCGAAGCCGAGTTCACTACGGCTTCGGGCGAGAAGGCAGCTGTGATCGACAACGCTGTGCTTGTGTTCGGCCAAATGAATGAGCCCCCGGGCGCTCGCCTGCGAGTGGCTTTGTCGGGTCTGACCATGGCGGAATACTTCCGCGATGTGCAAGGAAAGGACGTACTGCTGTTCGTCGACAACATCTTCCGTTTCGTCCAGGCTGGCTCCGAAGTATCGGCTCTGCTTGGCCGCATCCCTTCGGCGGTGGGCTATCAGCCGACCTTGAGCTCGGAGATGGGTGCGCTGCAAGAGCGGATTACCTCGACGACCAAAGGGTCAGTTACGTCGATGCAGGCAGTTTACGTGCCCGCTGACGACTTTACCGATCCAGCGCCAGTGGCTTCGTTCGCTCACCTTGATTCGACCATTCTGCTCGACCGAGCCATCACCGAGCTTGGTATCTACCCGGCAGTGCATCCGCTGAAGTCGACTTCGCGCATGCTTGATCCGCAGGTCATTGGCGATGAGCATTACGCGGTCGCGACCGAGGCTCAGCGTATGCTTCAGCGTTACGCTGATCTGAAGGACATCATCGCGATCCTGGGCATCGAAGAGTTGTCGGACGAAGACAAGCAGGTCGTGCACCGCGCTCGTCGTCTGCAGCGATTCCTCTCGCAACCCTTCTTTGTGGCGGAATCCTTCACCGGAACTCCAGGCCGCTTTGTCTCGAAAGAAGACACGGTACGTTCCTTCCAGGAGATTCTTGCTGGCAAGCACGATGATCTTCCCGAGCAAGCCTTCTACACGGTTGGTTCGATCGATGAAGCCGTCGAGAAGGCGAAAACCCTGTAGTAAACTGCAGCTCGTCGGATGAGCGCTAATACCCTGACCCTGAAAGTCGTCTCCCCAACGGGGACCCTCCTGGAAGCCGAAACTGTATCCGTGCAGTTTCCGGGAGAGGATGGCTCGTTTGGCATTTTGCCACGCCACGCCGCGATGACCTCGCTGACTGAATCTGGTCTACTACGTGCGCGCACGCCGCAAGGTGATCAGATCGAATACATCATTCACGATGGCTTTGCCCAGGTGCGAAACGATGTAGTTACGGTTTTGACGCGCTCGGCCGAGAAGCCTGAAGAGATTGACTTGGGGCGTGCGCGCGCCGCGGTCGAGAGGGCTCGTGAGCGCATGCTGGAGAGCCAGGTCGAGATTGATCTTCTGCGCGCGCAAATGTCCTTGCGCCGAGCTCTGATGCGTGAGCGCCTGGCCCGCAGCCGATGAGCGCGTCCGCTTTGTGGCGGACGCATCGATGCGGAGATCTGCGCGCCGAGGATATCGGCGAGGCAGTCACGCTCTGTGGGTGGGCGGCGAATCGCCGTGACCACGGCGGAGTCTTTTTTGTAGACCTGCGCGACCGTGCAGGTTTGGTTCAACTGATTGCTGACGAAGACGCTTCTTTGGAAGTGAGGCAGATCATGGGCGGCTTGCATGCCGAGGACGTGATCCAAGTTCACGGGAAGGTGCGGCCGCGTATCGCGGGTCAGAAGAATGAAGATCGCGCTACGGGTGAAGTTGAGGTCTCGGTTGAGGAGGCGTGCATTCTGTCGCGCTCTGAGCCCAAG
>JAKVCF010000152.1 GCA_022447335.1 Planctomycetota bacterium
TCCGGCCGGAGGATGCGGCATCGGCGTAGACCGCCTCATCATGGTGCTGCTGAATAAGGACACCATTCGCGACGTGCTCCTTTTCCCACATATGCGGCCAGAAGCTGGCATCGAAGCCGAGTCGGAGGCAAACGAGGTCGAAGCCACCGACGACACCAGATAAAGTCGAACAGTGGCGCGCCTCGCTCTCGCTTACCTCATTCGCCGGCTGGTTCAGATCCTGGCCGTATTTGGGGTAGCGATTGGTTTGCTAGCTCTACTGGTGGTACTGGCCGTGATGAATGGTTTGATAGAAGAAGATCGCGCCTCTGTGCGCGGGCCACTATCCGACCTTCTCCTGATTCCCGGCGTCGGCGAAGCATCGACGCGCTGGAAGGACTATCAATCAGCGCTGGATGAGGTCCCTGAAATCGCCGCAGCGGCACCACACCTAGTCGTCTATGCCTTGCTCGCGACTGATAGCTCGCGTTGGCAGCTGCAGCAAACTTCACATGGTGATTCGAATGCGGTGCAACTCGTAGGGATCGACCCGGAGCTTGAGGCCTTGGTTACCCCACAGGAAGGCGGCTGGCAGCACGCACTCGCTAACGCCGAAACCGCTCCGATCGAAGATACTCAGTCACCCTTCACCTACGAAGGCGAATCGCGACGCACCCCCGGCGGCGCGATTATCAGTGATCGCCTGCGCTTCTATCCCGGACCAGGAGAGTCTCTGCGTGGATCCGAACTGAAAGTGGTGGCCCTGCCCAACCGGCTACCAGAAATCAACTCGGAAGAAACGCTGGTCCCAGTCAACGGCAGCTTCCGCATCGCAGGCACCTATGCCGGTAGCGACTACGAAATGTCTCTCGACCGCATCTACGTGCCACGAACGGGTTGGTTCAAAGGACTGTACGGCACTCTAGTCGGGACCCAGGCTGCAGATGTTTCGGAAGTGATGATTCGACTTAAAGACGGCATCGAATTGGAAGTTGGACGAATCGCAGTCATGGCTGCGCTCAATACAGCCGGACTCCCTGCACCCACTCCTGAAAACGGGGGGGCGCTTGAAACCTGGGAAGAGCGCCAGGCGGTCTTCCTCAGCGCAATCGAAAACGAGCGTCGTGTAACTACATTAGTGATGTTCTTCATCGTAGTGGTCGCGGCTTTCGGAATCTTCGCGACCTTGTCCGCGCTGGTGCGCGAAAAGGTGCGTGATCTGGGCGTACTCGCCTCACTGGGCTTCAGCCCCTTGCGACGCGGCAGCCTGCTCCTTTTCGTAGGCTCACTGGGAAGCGGCGCCGGTGCGCTGCTCGGCTACTTCGGCGCCTTCTGGATCGTGCAGAATCACGTCACCATCGAGAGCTTCTTGCAAGATAAGTTCGGCATCGAGATCTTCGATTCTGAGTTGTACGTCATCGATGGTATCCCAGTCCATTGGGACCCTTCCATGGCCATTGAACTAACGGTGGCCGCCTTCCTCGTAGGGGTGATCTTCACCCTCGGCCCAGCATTTAGGGCTGCTTCCTTGTCTCCTATCGAAGCCCTGCGGTATGAGTGAACTCGTGCTCCAAGCTGACGCGCTGCGGAAGTCCTACCGCATGGGCGCCTCTCGCCTCGAAGTCCTGAAAAGCGTCTCACTAACGCTGCAGCGCGGCGAAGTTTGCGCGCTAGTCGGCTCGTCGGGTAGCGGCAAGTCCACGCTGCTCAACCTACTGGGCCTGCTCGACCGCCCCGACAGCGGCAGACTCTGGATTGGTGGCAAGGAAGTGCAAGGGGTCAGCAATGCTGCCGCGGCCCGCTTGCGTGCAGCCAGAATTGGCTTTGTATTTCAGCAGTTTCAGTTGCTACCCGAACTGAACGCCCTTGAAAACGTGCTGATGCCGCGCCGCCTCGCTTCCGGGAATTGGTGGCGACGTCGTAACGCTGAGCGCGAGGCTGCGCGTTCAGCGCTCCAGCGTGTTGGGCTCGCACAGCGCCTCACGCACAAGCCCAACCAGCTCTCTGGCGGCGAACAGCAACGCGTCGCAATTGCACGCGCACTAGTCTGTGGCCCACAGGTACTGCTCGCCGACGAACCCACTGGAAACATTGACTGCCGGAATGGAGATGAAGTGCTTTCTCTCCTATTACACCTGAGCCGTGAGCAAGGCGCCGCCGTGCTGCTCGCCACCCACGATCCCAAGGTCGCTCAGCAGTGTGACCGCATCCTGACCATGCGTGACGGTCTGCTCGTATCGTCGGAGCTCACTCAGGCATGACCCTCGCTACGCTCGGCATCGCCTACTTCCGGCGCCGCCCGTTACTGATCTTTTCAGCCGTGGCCATCGCGCTCGGCGTAGCAGTTCTATTCTCGGTACTGGCCGTGATGAACGGCTTCCTTGCTGAACTACAAACGTCAATCCGCACGATCTCAGGCGATGCAGCAGTCGATATTTCGCGATCGCGTGGCGGTGAATTCCGACCTTTAGAGGCTTATGAAAAAACACTTGCCGACGTCGATGGCGTAGATCATCTCGACCCCCAGCTGAACTGGTACGGCCTCATCGGCCGACGCGGCTCCGCTGCCGTCTCCGACCCACGCTCCACCGACCTATCGGGCTTGCTACTGATCGGAGTCGACACTGGATTTGAAGACTCCGAAGTCGAAAGCGACGCAGGTGGCCGCCCGATCCTTCCGATGCGCCTGGGCGTCGGAGCCGCCGAACGTCTCGACCTTGAAGTCGGCGACTTACTCGGCGTAATCACTTTTGTCGAAGGATCTGGTGCCGGCTCGCGTGAGCGCTCCAAAGCTCCCCAATTGCTGCAGATGAGCTGTCGACTCGTCGAGACTATTAAGACTGGACGCTATGACCAAGACCTCGACCGCGCCGTATTCCCTCGGCAAGCCCTCGCCGAGTTCCTCAGCTCGACCGCCGGCTTCAATGAACTACTGATTCGCACCACTCCGGGCGCCGACCCAGTCCAAGTCGCCGCCGATATTGAACGCGCCATGCAACTAGCTGGATTCACGCACCCTGGCTATCCGACAACTTTCAGTTGGCGTGATCGTGGTGGCAATCTTCTGCGCGCAGTCGAAAATCAACGCGGCATGCTCTCGATCGTGTTCTTCTTCATCGTCCTGGTCGCCGCTTATCAGCTGGTAGCCACACTCACTCTGACGGTGACCGAGAAGCGTCGGGACATCAGTGTCCTGCGCGCGCTCGGCGCCACTCCTCGACGCGTGATTCGCTTCTTCGTTTCACTAGGTTTACTGATCAGCCTAATTGGCATCAGCCTTGGCCTACTACTTGGTCAGTGGCTAGTCCAAAATTTGACCACCGTCGAAAAGTGGGTCGGCGGCGGACAGCCAATCTTCCGAGCTGAGATCTACAAGTTCGACCATATCCCTGTCTCAGTCGATCCAGGTTCAGTGGTGGTACTGGTCGGTGCAACCCTGCTCGTGGCAATGGTATTCAGCCTAATCCCAGCATGGCGTGCATCGCGCGTCAAAGTGATCGACGGTCTACGTTCGCGCTAGAAGACTTGTAGACCTCACCCATCGAACAGGGCAGGTTGCCAAGCTCCGCACTCGATTCCAGATAGTTTCACGCCAATTAGGCGTACCGACTGGCGGCCATCCACCAGCTTTTCCAGCAAGTCGAGTGCTGCAGGAAAAAAGTCTGCGTCGTCGCGCCCTGGATGCCCCAAGGTACGGTCGCGAGTACAGGTGGTGAAATCGGCCATGCGTAGCTTCACCGAAATCGTGCGCGCATGCGCATCGCAATCCCGTAAACGCTTGCCCGTGTTATGCAGCAACTTCTTGAGCTGCGCAGCAAGGAAACGCAGATCGCTGCGATCGATCGGAAAGGTAGTTTCGTTCGAGATCGACTTCGGCAAAACCCCTGGATCGGGAGGCTGCACCGGTGATCGATCGATCCCACGTGCAAGCTTTTGTAGAGCCTCCGCTTCGCGTCCGAGCTGCAGTCTCAAGCGCACCGGGTCCGCTGAAACTAGTTCGCCGAGTGTTTCAATGCGCATCGCGTGCAAGCGTCCGGCAATTGCAGGGCCAATGCCGGGAAGCTTTCGCACTGGCAATGGCGCAAGAAATCGCTCTTCCTGTCCAGACATCACCTCAAGCACACCCACTGGCTTACTAGCACCCGAAGCAACCTTAGCCACCAACCGATTGCTCGCAATACCAATGCTCAAATCGAGACGAAATCGTTCGCGCACTTCGGCCTGCAGGCGCACCGCCTTTTGAAAGGCAGATCCCTGCGACAACGACTCCCCTGTCAACTCGAGAAAAGCCTCGTCTATGGACACTTTCTGCAGCTGAGAACTCAGTGCACGCAGCTGCTGAAAAACGGCTTTGGACGCACGTCGATACGCATCACGTGATCCGCGTACGCGCACTAGTTGCGGACAAAGGCGCACTGCACGGGCCATGGGCATGGCAGAGTGCACCCCATATGCACGTGCCTCGTAGGAAGCCGCAGCAACCACCCCACGACCTTCTGGTGAACCGCCTACCACGACCGGCTTGCCGATCAGGCTGGGGTCGAGCACGCGTTCGACCGCGACGAAGAAGGCGTCCAGATCAACGTGATAGACGATCCGCGGCGCCTCGTCACGCGTGCTCATGACTGACACCTGCCTGACGAAGTCGTGTAACAACGACTCCAAAGACGCTCGCCCCCGCCTGACCGGCTTGTGCGGCGCCAGTACCTGTCAACCGCGGCGCCGAGAAACCTGCGACCGAGAGCAGTCGGTAGCCCTCACCCACCTCGGCCAGGGCAAAGCTGTGTGGGCCGCCCGTCCACCAGATGACCAGGTCACCCACTTCGGCGTCGGCCTCGACTGCCGCGACC
>JAKVCF010000153.1 GCA_022447335.1 Planctomycetota bacterium
TTTCTTCGTTCAGCTCGCGCACGGCCGTCTCGATCGGGCTACGCTCGCCTTCGTCGTGTCCGCCAAACTGTAGCCAGCGGTCCAGTTTCATGTGGTGATGCAGCAACACATACTCGATCTCTGGATCGATCACGAAAGCGCTGCCCGTGACATGACCCGGCAGTGTCTCGCGGTGCCACCACTGCGGCGTGGCTTCTACCTGAGCAAGAATGGTGCGACGGTGCTGCTCTTCTCGCTCGTCTACGCCGCAGTAGTCCTGCAGCGCGGCCGCGAGCAGTTCTTGATGCGGAGCTAAGGTGCTCATCAGTCGGCACGCTCCAGCATGCGCAGCGGGCTTTCTGGGATGCTCAATACGAAGGCTGTCACTGCAGATGCCGCCAATCGTGCATCTCCTCCATAACCCGCATTATCTCGATTGGGTTGGTAAGCAAAACTACCATCTGCGCATTCCGCCAAGGTGAACCACCAGCGGTTAGCTTCCATCAGCTTCTTAAAGGCAGCCGGCTCGTGCCAGGCTGCTGCGGCGGCTAAGCCCATACCCATCAGTGGCGAACCGTGCGTGTCTGGGAAGGACTGAGGGTTGGCGCCGATGATTTCTGCGTTAGCGAGGCAGCGCATTTCGGCCTGCTTTGCCCAAGGGTCGAGAGCGTGCGCCAAGCCAGCGGCTCCGGTGCGGCCCATGTCGGCCCAACGATCGTGGCCGGCTACTTCGTCGGCATACCAAACGTAGCCATTCCGCCCGGTTCCGCGAACGAGGAACTCAATTGCTGCTTGATGTCGCTCTCGATCAATCTCGACCCCACATTCCTTCATCAGGCCGAGAGCTAGGGCGCCTTGGGCAGTGATCATCTGAATTGGGCCATAGCCTTCAAATCCTGGATTATGGCCCCAACCACCAATCTTTTGCCCAGGCTTCTTGGGAATCGCATGCGGATGTGATTCGTAAGCCTTGGGGTTGATTTGTGACCGGTCCATGTACTGCGTCGATATCAGGAAGTCATAGATTTCCTGCAACTCAGGGAGAACCCAATCCTTTTTGGTGGCGAGGTAATACTCGCTCAGCACGATGCCGGCTGATGTGTAGTACCAGTTCACTAGCCATCGATCATCGTTTGCCGCGCGTGTAGTCTCGGCATGGAAGCGCACACTACGCTCCAGAGCTTTTTTTTGAGTTGCCTTTTTGCTACCGATCAGAGCCAGTGGAGCAAAGGTATTGTGTACCGGGTTTCCCCATGATCCGTTTGCGTCTTGCTGGTCGACAAGTAAGTCACGCAGCCGTTCGAGGCTGGCTTTACTTTTCTCACATTTGAAGGGAAAGCTGTCGATAAAGCGCCCAGCTTGACGATCCAGATTCAGTTCGACAGTACGCGCTTTTCCATCACGTTCGATCCGCAGGGCAAGCTTGCCAGATGACTTGCCGTCATACGCTTTCTCAATGGCTTCGGCGCAGGCGGAAATTGGGCCATCCGGCCCAAAAACATCCATGCCGTATCCGTTCTGATGAGGCTCCTTCCACACTTTGCTTTCGCTGCCGACAATCCAATCTCCGACTTTTACCTTCCCATCAGCGACAGAGTCCGGGAATACGTAGCGCACTAGCAGGTTGGCTGGGCGATCTTCTCTTAATTCGACACGCAGGCCGGTGGCGCCCAGGTTGTAGTACCAGCCAGGCACTTCGGCATCTGGACCGTTATTGGCGCGCTGATTCCAGGGCCCACCGTGATCGTGGTAATGCACCTGCGCCGCGAGTGGACCGGTGAGAAGGCTAAGCAAGAGGCCGATGAGGCTGGTGGTCCGAGGGCAAATAAGCATTATTCTGTGGATTCGACTTCGATCAGAGCCTGACCTTCCTCAACGTCACTCGCGTCATCGACCAAGAAGCGCACGAGTCGTGCATGATTTGGCAGCGTGGCGCCGGGTTGGTACTTGACCGGATTGAATGTTTTCATGACTTCAAGTAGGCCTACTGTGCGACCCACCTGCAGATCCTCACCAGGCTCGGCGAAGACCGGCTCACCCGGTGCGGAGCGGCGGTAAAAGCGACCGTCTTGCGGCGCGGTAATCACTAAGCCATTGACAGCTTGATTCGGAGTAGTTGTCTCTATGCTCGCGCCCAACTCATTGGTTTCATCGATAGGGTGTAACTCGAAGAGTTTAGTGCCAAAGCCTACTGGCTCGTACTTGCGCTTTGGTGGGGCGTTGGCGACAAAGCCAGCTACACCTTCGGGAAGAACTAGGCGGCGCATTCGGTTCAGCACGACCAGTGTTCCGCAATCATCTCCAGCGATAAACGTGTCGCCTTCACATGGGGCCTGCGTGTACATCCCGACCGCCGGGCAGAGCATCCGCCAGCCGCTGCCATCGGGCAATGTTTCTGCCTGCAAAGTCAGCGCGACTTTGCTCATCAGACCCCTTTCGTCAGCACGTCGAGATCATGCATGGTCCAAATGCGTGGGTTTTTGACTCGACGTGCCCCCTGCGCTTGGTAGGACGCTTCAATCAGGCATTCGAGATAAGGACGCAGCTCGGAAGGTGCAATGATCTCGTCGGTGTCGCGTTGACTGGCGGCGACATACGGATCCATGTCGCTTTCAATGCGAGCCTCTACCGCAGCCATGCCCTTTTCGATCGCAGCGCGCTCTTCCAGATCGTCGCTTGCGATCTGGAATTCGTCGTCTAGTTTGGTGTTATAGGCGGCAATCGCCAGTGTTCGCCCTTCCATTACCGACTGACGTGCGATGGGCGTTGAGAGTTGTAACACTGGCTCGTAGGGAAGGCCTGCCATCGCGTAATAGCCTGCGCCACTCGCCTTACGTAGCAGCACTGTGAACATCGGCGTCTGGTTAGTGCTGTTGGTATAGATCAGATTCGAGCCATAACCCAGCAGCCCCTGTGCCTCGGCTTCGGTGCCGATGTCAAAACCCGAGATGTCTTGCAGCCACACAATCGGGATGCCGTCCGAATCGCAGGCACGTGAGAATTGTGAAATTTTGGCAATACCTTCGCGATACAAGATGCCACCTGGTTTCAGCTTCCCACGATGCTCGGGGTCATCGATTGGAGTTTGCACATTTGCAATAAATCCGCAGTACAAGCCATTGACGCGGCCGATCCCCGTGACCATTTCGCGACCGCGATGGGGGAAAATCTCCCAAAACATCGAGCGGTCGACGAGGCGCGCAATGACTTCACGTACGTCATAGGAGTGTCGGTGATCCGGCGGGAAGAGAGAATCTAGTTCGCTAGCTGGATGCTCAGGTTGGGCTGATTCCACACCGCCGCGGCGATAGTCGGCAGCACTGTCAGCTGTACGTGCGACTTCGCGACGAATCGCAGTCAAGCAGGCCGCGTCGTCGGGCACGCGTTCATCAGCGCAGGCCGATTGGTGCACATGTACTTCCGGTCCGCCGATATCAAGTGAGGTCAGTTTCTGTGATTTCGCACCTTTGATCAATGCTGCTCCAGCGATCACCATGTAGGCCTGCTCGGTCATATAGACGCGGTCACTGATGATTGGCATATAGCCTCCACCGGCGATGCAGTCGCCAAAAACGCCGGCGATTTGCGGCACACCTTTGGCTGAGAGCTGCGCATTCTTCTTGAAGATGTGGCCGGCGCCATAGCGACCGGGGAAACTGCGCGACTGTTCGGGTAGAAACAGTCCCGAGCAATCGACCAGGTAGACGACCGGTATCTTTAGCGACAGTCCAATCTCTTGAGCTCGCTCTATCTTCTCAGGTGACTGCGGCCACCACGAACCCGAGGCCACAGTGTTGTCGTTGGCAATCACGACGACCCAGCGCCCTTCTACTTGGGTCAGTACAGTGACCACGCCGGCGCCTGGCGAGATCATCTTCTTGCCACCTTGATCGTACTCGACGCCCCAGTTCACAAAGGTGCCGACTGAGTGCACCGGTGCGCCAGGATCCTTCAGCGCTTCAACGCGCTCCCAAGCGGTCATCTTGCCCTTGGCGTGTGTCCGGTCGACGTACTTTTCGCCCCAGCCTGCGCGTACCGTGGCACGGCGCTCGCGCAGGGTGGCTAGCCGTGCTTCCATGGTCTCGGTGTGCAGGCGGATTTCTTCCGGATCTAGGAAGAGGTCGCGCGGCGATCCAAGGGGGTGGAGCGGGACAAAGGCCATCTCGCCAACAGAATAGCCACGCCCCCTTGGCGGAGGCGAGGCTGGATAGGTCGCTACGGATGGTCGGGATGTCGCATCAGATCAGTGGTCAAGAAACGCCGGCAAGTCGCCAGTACTTCTTCCAGCTTCGGTGCCGTGCGACGAAGCGTCTCAATTTCACGCGGCAGCGGCTTGCCGTTTGAGTCAAAGGCGCGCAGGGGAAGGTCATCGGCGTAATCGGAAATCACCAAAGTGCTCTGGTTTTCAAGGCGAAGTGCCATTGAAGACCAGGAGGCGCTCAAGATCAACCGCTCGTCTGGAAGATTGAGGAGGTGCTCGCCGGTCGAATAGTTTGAGGCTTGTTTTGGCGAAACGCCGAGGCTTTCGAGCAATGTGCGTGAGAAGTCGACGTGACTGCTGGGTTTAGTTTCGACTCCGGCTTTGATGCCCGGTCCGTGTAGCAGGAAGGGGACTTGCACTTGCTCCGGCGTGAAGTTGGAGTGGTGGCCCCAGTAGCCGTTTTCGAAGAACTCTTCTCCGTGGTCTCCCGTGATAACCACGATGGTGTTTTCGAGAAGGCCGCGTTTGCTGATTTGGTGCAGCATCTTGCCGACAGTTGTGTCCGCCTGTCGCACTGCGTTGCGGAATCGATTAAATATTTCCTGACGGTCTTTTT